>JAFSDV010000019.1 GCA_017436035.1 Oscillospiraceae bacterium
CATACTTATATTCTTGCAATGTCTTAGCTGGCTTGCGTCCTCTGGTTTTTGGTATGGTGATTTCCTTTCTTCTTGCGCGGGTTAATGCGCGCTTTACCACAAACTTGTCCTTAAAGCCAAAATACTCTGCAATTTCCCTTTGGGTCATTCCCTCCGCCACCATAGTTTCTATCGTCGGTAGTAATTCCTTGATATGTGTGTAATTTCGCTTAGACATAACAACACCCCCTAATGTAGTTATTATCCTACATTAGGGGGTGTTTTGTCTATTGTCCGATTTTACTGGTTCGGTTCATCTGTCCGGGTATTTTTTTCTGTGCAAAGAAAAGATTGATTTTGCGGTGCGCCTATGGTATAATCAATGTATCATTTACAACTATTTTTTTGTCAAAATAAACTTGGACTAAAAGGCAGGTAATAGTATGTATACCGTGAAGGAGCTGTACGATCTGTCTCACAGCATGGCAGGCGCGTATTTGGCGCAGTTTGAGTATCCATGGGAGGCACTGAAGGGTATCAGTGGGATGATCCTGGAGCTGGCTGCCCAGCTGGATCAGGAAGTGTATACCCAAATAACGCCCGGCGTTTGGGTGCATAAGACCGCAAAAATCGCGCCTACCGCATATTTGGGAAGCCCTTGTATCATCGGCGCGGACACGGAAGTGCGTCACTGCGCGTTTATCCGCGGCGCAGCGCTGGTGGGAGAAAACTGTGTAGTAGGCAATTCCGTGGAGCTGAAAAATGTGATTTTGTTTGATGGCGTGCAGGTTCCTCACTATAATTATGTAGGGGACAGCATTTTGGGATACAAGTCCCACATGGGCGCAGGTTCGATTACCTCCAATGTCAAATCCGATAAAACACCGGTGGTGATTCATGGCACGCAGGAGCTTCCTACCGGGCAGAAGAAGGTGGGCGCGCTGATCGGAGACCGGGTAGAGGTAGGCTGCAACAGTGTGCTTAATCCGGGGACAGTGATCGGGCGTGATTCCAGCGTATACCCCCTGTCCAATGTCCGGGGCGTGATTCCGGAGGGCAGTATTTATAAAGCCAGCGGCAAGATCGTACAGAAACTGAATGTGCAACAGGGAGAATGATATTATGGGACGATATTTTGGAACAGACGGCTTCCGGGGAGAAGCGAATGTAAACTTGACTGCGGACCACGCCTATAAGGTAGGACGGTTTTTGGGCTGGTACTATGGTCAGCTGAAACGCCAGGCAGGTTCTGACGAAGCACCCCGGGTGGTGATCGGCAAGGATACCCGCCGCTCCAGCTATATGTTTGAATATACACTGGTTGCAGGTCTGACCGCTTCTGGCGCGGATGCCTATTTGCTGCACGTGACCACCACGCCTTCCGTTGCGTATTTGACAAGAATGGATGAGTTTGACTGCGGAATCATGATCTCCGCAAGCCATAATCCCTATTATGACAACGGCATCAAGCTGCTCAACGGCAACGGTGAGAAGATGGATGAAGAAACCATCTCTCTGGTAGAGGATTACATCGACGGGAAGCTGGAGCTGTTTGGTCAGCGTTGGGAAGAGCTGCCCTTTGGTGTGCGGGAAGGTGTAGGCTGTATTGTAGACTATGTATCCGGGCGCAACCGCTATATCGGTTATTTGATCAGCCTTGGGCTGTACTCCTTTAGAGGGGTGAAGGTAGGCCTGGACTGCGCCAACGGCGCGGCGTGGAATATTGCCAAGTCGGTGTTTGACGCTCTTGGCGCAAAGACCTATGTGATCAATGCGGAGCCGGACGGCACGAATATTAATGAAAATGCCGGATCGACCCATATTGAGGTTTTGCAAAAATTTGTGGTGGAAAACGGATTGGATGTGGGCTTTGCCTATGACGGTGACGCAGACCGCTGCCTGTGTGTGGACGAAAACGGTGAGATTGTTACCGGCGATCACATTTTGTATATGCTTGGTCAGTATATGAAACAGCGGGGTCAGTTGGACAATAATACAGTCGTTACCACCATTATGTCCAATTTCGGTCTGTATAAGGCGTTGGATGAAAAGGGCATCGGCTACGCCAAAACCGCAGTGGGTGATAAGTATGTGTACGAATATATGGTCAACAACAACTGCCGTCTGGGCGGTGAGCAGTCCGGTCATATCATCATTTCCAAGTACGCTACTACCGGTGACGGAATTTTGACCAGCCTGAAGATTATGGAAGTCATGCTGGCGAAGAAAAAGAAGCTCAGCCAGCTGTGCGAAGGTCTGACGATCTATCCCCAGGTGTTGAAAAATGTGCGGGTCAAGTCCAAGCCGGAAGCGCAGAACGATCCTGCGGTGCAGGAGGCGGTTGCGGAAGTAGCAAAGCTGCTGGGAGATTCCGGACGGATCCTGGTACGGGAATCCGGCACAGAGCCGGTGATCCGGGTCATGGTAGAGGCGGCAAGCAAGCAGCTGTGTCAGGAATATGTAGACCGGGTAGTGGATGTGATCTGCGCCCAAGGTCACGCAAGAGTGTAATATACAGCAAAAACCACGAATTTGGAAAAGTGTTTTTACAGACACAAAGCCAAATTCGTGGTTTTTTAGCGATATTGCTTGCGGAACTGGGTAGGTGTCAGACCGGTGGCTGCACGGAAGAAGCGGCTGAAATTACTGCTGTCAGTGTAACCGCAGGCGTCAATGATCTGATTGATGGGAAGATCTGTCTGGACAAGCTGCTGCTTGGCTGCGGCCAGGCGGCAGGCGTACAGGTAGCCCATCACAGAAATACCGGATACCCGTTTGAATTGGTGGGACAAATGGGAGGGGCTTATATGAAAATGACCTGCAATCGACTCTAAAGTTAGCAGGGATGGGTAGTTGTTGTCCAAAAAGGACTGTACCTGCTGGACAAACTTCAATACAGCATCGCTTTGCGTTGCCAGCTCCGGATGAAACCGGGAAAGACAGAGCAGTAATTGCAGCACGTGCAGATCCAGCATACGGTTCCTGAGAGGCTTGGAAGCAGCCCATTCCTCCGTCAGGAGGTTAAGAAGCGATTCCAGTTCCGGGCAGCCGGTCATATCCAGCGCGTGTTGAAAATGCTTTGGTCGGTTTGTTAAAACGGACAGAGCCGGATAACCGATCAAACTGCCGTATGTACTGACCCGCGGAGAGATCTGCACACTGTAGCGGCAGTAGTCTGAAGCAGTGATCTGGACGGCGTGGGTCTCAAAGCGGCTGATGAGCACCAGCGTTCCGGGCTTGGCATTGTATGCACGGCCACTGACGGTGATCTGTGCCTGTCCCCGGGTGATATATAAAAGCTGGTAACTGTCATGAAAATGGCTGGCTGTATGGGCGGAGGCACTGCCGAATTCCGCAGATAACACGATACTGTTCATAAAAAAACACCTCTTTATAAAACAGTAGCATAAAAGTTGTAAAAAAGCAAGATTTACATAATTGGTAGCAGGACAAATATAGATAATACACTGGTTTTTTTCTAAAATGAAAGCAGAACAAATAAAAAAAGGGGATTGTCTATGAAAAGGAAAATTTACACAAGCAATCAGGAGTTTCAGGAGCAAAATGAAGCCTTACGCACGGCGTTGCCCTTTGCGGAGGATGTATCTGTTTTGGCACAGCCGCTGTGTGTTGGCGCGCATACCATCCCGAACCGCCTGGTATGTCAGGCAATGGAGGGCTGTGACGGTACAGCGACCGGCGAGCCCGGAGAACTGACCATGCGCCGGTACGGCCGCTTTGCAAGAGGTGGCGCGGGACTCTTGTGGTTTGAGGCTACCGCAGTGTTGGAGGAAGGCCGTGCCAATCCCCGTCAGCTGTACATTACTCCCGACAATTTGGACGCGTTCAAATCCGCGGTGGAGACCATCAAGGAAGAAGGGCTGAAAGCCAACGGCAAAGAGCCGGTAGTGATCATGCAGGCTACCCATTCAGGACGCTACAGCAAGCCCAACGGAACACCCGCGCCTTTGATTGCCTATAATAATCCGATTTTTGAGGGAGATAATCCGATCAGCAGTGACCGGATCGTCACCGATGATTATTTGGACCTGGTAAAGGAAAAGCTGATTGGCGGTGCGCGGCTGGCAGAACAGGCCGGCTTTGACGGAGTGGACATCAAATGCTGCCACCGCTACCTGAACTCTGAGCTGCTGTCTGCCTTTGACCGTCCGGGTCGATATGGCGGAAGTCTGGAGAACAGAACACGGTTGCTGCGGGAGAGCGTACTGGGTGCGCTGGAAAGCTGCGGGAAGGACTTTATTGTAACATCCCGTTTGAATGTATATGACGGCTTCCCCCGACCCTATGGCTTTGGTGTGGGTGAAAGCGGGACTGAATTTGATCCGACAGAGCCCATTTGGCTGCTGCAGCAGCTTTGTGATTACGGCGTAAAAATGCTGAACATCACCATGGGAAATCCCTACTTTAACCCCCATGTAAACCGTCCCTTTGCTATGGGCGGTTACGCGCCGGAGGAGCATCCGCTGACCGGCGTGGCCCGGATGCTGCTGGGAACCGCGCAGCTGAAGAAGGCTGTTCCCGAACTGAAGATCCTGTGCTCTGCCCTGTCTTATTTGGGCGTGGCAGCTCCTCATGTGGCGGCGGCTCTGATTCAGGAGGGCGGTATCGATCTGGCAGGCTTCGGCAGACAGACCTTTGCCTATCCGGATTTTGCCAACGATATTCTGCGTGATGGCGCAATGAAAAAGGAAAAGCTGTGTATCTGCTGCTCCAAGTGTACGGAAGTAATGCGTGCCGGCAGTACGCCCGGCTGCGTTATTCGGGATCAGGAAGTATATCTGCCCCTGCATCGACAGTTTTGTGGAGGAAAAAAGTAATATGAAAAAAGTTGCGTTAGTAACCGGTGTTGCCAGCGGCATTGGACTTGCCTGTGCCAAGAAACTGCTCAGTCAGGGTGTAGCCGTGGTGGGAATGTCCCGCCGGGCCGCAATGAATGAGGAGCTGGGTGCGGATTTTCTGTACGTATCCGGAGATGTGAGCAGTACAGAGGACCGGGAGCGTTTTGTGAACGCCGCTCTTGAAAAATTTCACCGTATTGATATACTGGTAAATGTAGCGGGTGTTGCGCCCAAGGTTCGTGCGGATCTTTTGGAAATGACCGAAGAAAGCTATGATTATGTTATGGGCATCAACACCAAGGGAACACTGTTCCTGACCCAACGGGTGGCAAAGGAAATGATCCGCAACGAAGGTGGGGCAAAGGGCAGCATTGTAAACATTTCCTCCATGTCCGCTTATACAAGCTCCGTCAATCGGGGCGAGTACTGCATTTCCAAGGCGGGCGCGTCCATGATCACCACGTTGTTTGCTGACCGGCTGGCAGAATACGGCATTATGGTCAATGAGGTGCGTCCGGGTATTATTGCTACCGATATGACCTCCAAGGTGCAGGAAAAGTATGATCGTCTGATCGAAGGCGGGCTGCTTCCTATTGGGCGGTGGGGAACGCCGGAGGATATTGCCAGCGCGGTCTATGCGCTGTGTGACGGCAGCCTGCCCTATATGACCGGTCAATCCATCAACATTGACGGCGGTTTCCATATCCGCCGGTTGTGAGAACAGTTATGAAGAATAATCAGATCATTTCAGTAGATGCGCTGGTGATCGGCACCGGTGCTGCCGGCTATAACGCGGCGTGCCGCATCCGACAGCTTGGCAAAAAGTCCGTGGCAATTGTAACCGAAGGCGTTCGAATGGGAACTTCCCGGAATACGGGCAGCGACAAGCAAACCTACTATAAGCTGGGCTTGGGCGGTGACAGCCCGGACAGCGTAGGACAGATGGCACAGAACCTGTTTGCGGGCGGCTGCGTAGACGGCGACAACGCCCTATGTGAAGCAGCCCTGTCTGCACGCTGCTTTATGAACCTGTGCGAGCTGGGCGTAGCGTTCCCATCTAACCGCTACGGTGAGTATGTGGGCTATAAAACGGACCACGATCCCTTTGCCAGAGCAACCTCTGCCGGACCGCTCACCTCCAAATTTATGACAGAGGCGCTGGAAGCCCATGCCGCTCAGCTGCAGATTCCGGTTTACGATGGGCTGTACGCGGTGGAGATCCTGAAGGACGGGCAGGGCGTTACCGGACTGGTTTGCCTGGAGAAAAAGACCGGAGACTATGTGGTGTTTCGGACCGGGGACATCGTGCTGGCCACCGGAGGACCGGCGGGTATTTATGGGGACAGTGTGTACCCGGAGTGTCACACAGGCTCTTCGTCGCTGGCGTTGCTCTCAGGTGCGGATTTTCAGAATCTGACGGAGTGGCAGTACGGACTGTCATCCATTGCGCCCCGCTGGAATGTTTCCGGCACGTATATGCAGGTGCTGCCCAGATTTGTCAGCATAGATGCCGACGGCGTGGAACGGGAGTTTCTGAAGGAGTATTTTGACGATCCTTACGAGGCACTGTCTATGGTGTTCCTGAAGGGTTATCAGTGGCCTTTTGACAGCAGTAAGGTTATGAACGGATCGTCGGTGATCGATCTGCTGGTTTACCGGCAGACGGCACTGCTGGGCAGGCGGGTTTATTTGGATTATCGGACAAACCCGTTTGGCTTAGAGCACATCCAATACGAACGGCTGTCTGAGGAAGCCTATACATATCTGAAAAAAGCAAATGCATGCTTCGGCACGCCGATTGAACGGCTGCGGTTGATGAATACGCCTGCCATAGAGCTGTACCGGGGTAAAGGGCTGGATTTGGAAACACAGATGCTGGAAATCGCTCTTTGCGCACAGCACAACAACGGCGGCGTTGCGGTGGATCTGTGGTGGAGAACCACTGTGCCGGGACTGTATGCGGTAGGTGAGTGCGCGGGTACCCACGGTATTTCCCGTCCGGGCGGCAGTGCCTTGAATGCCGGTCAGGTGGGCGCGCTGCGGGCGGCTCAGTATTTATCCAGAAACAACAGACCGCTTTGCGATGAAGCTGCCTTTCAAAGGGCGGCAGACGAAGCAGTAAAAAAGCACAGAGCATTTTCGGAAGCGGTTTCCAACAGACCGAATACGGTCAAGAGTGGGCTGGAACGGATCCGCCGCCGCATGAGCGTGAACGGTGCGGCGATTCGGGAGCCTGAGAAGATGGCTCTGGCCTTGGAGCAGACCAAGAAGGAGCTGGCAGAGCTGGAGCAGACGGTAGGCACAGGCAGAAAGGACTTTGTATATGCCGCATACCAGTATCGGGATGCGCTGCTGTGCCAAATGCTGTACCTGTCGGCGATGCTGGATTATGCTAAAACCGCAGGCACGACCCGTGGATCTGCGCTGTATTCTAACCCGCAGGGGGAAAAGCGGCGGGGCTTGGAGGAGTGCTTCCGGTTTATCAGCGAGCCCCGGGCTTTTGCAGACCGGGTACAGCAGGGCAAGCTGAAGGACGGTATCGTAAGCTTCCAATGGCGCGCAGTGCGTCCGATTCCGGAAAACAACGACTTTTTTGAAAATATTTGGCGCACCTATCGGGAAAACGGAAATGTATTCTAGGAGGAACAGGACAGATGATCTATACAGGGTTGGTATCTATCAGCTTTCGGGAGTTGAGTCCGGAGCAGATCATGCAGGAAATGGTAAACAATGGTCTGAAGTATGTGGAGTGGGGCAGTGATGTCCACGCGCCCTGCACCGATTCAGCACAGCTGGAGAGGATCGTTGCGCTGCAGAAGGAGTACGGGATCACCTGCTGCTCCTACGGCACATATTTTCGGTTGGGTGTCACACCCAATGAGGAGCTTCCCGGATATATTGCCGCAGCAAAACAGCTGGGAACAAAAACCCTCAGACTGTGGGCGGGCAAAAAGAGTGCCGATAAATTTACGCCTGAGGAGCGGGAGGGATTCTTTGCAATATGTCGGGAAGCGGCAAAAATCGCGGAGGATGCCGGTGTTGTGCTGTGTATGGAGTGCCATCGCAGAACCTATACAGAAACCATGGAGGGCGCGCTGGAATTGATGGAGGCCGTCCATTCTCCTGCGTTCCGGATGTATTGGCAGCCCAGTCAGGCACTGAGCATAGAGGGGAATGTGGAATACATTCAAAAGCTGATGCCTTATATTGACAATCTGCATGTATTCCAGTGGAAAAATGAGATCCGCTATCCTCTGAGTACCGGCGAGGAGGAGTGGAAGACCTATATGACCCAGTTTTCCGGGGATCGGGCAGCACTTTTGGAATTTATGCCCGATGATCGGATCGAGAGCCTGCCGGAAGAGGCGGCTGCGCTGCACCAAATCCTAACAGTATAATAAAAAGGGGGAGCGTTGCAAAATATTGCAACGCTCCCTAAACTATATATGGATCGGATGTAGGGGCGCTGCAGCATATACAGTAAGCCCTAACATTTTTATTATACCGTGTCTGTTTACCATTCGTCAAGCTAGAATGTTATCGGAGAGAATAAATTGTCATAATGCACAATTTCGGAGAACAAACTTTGTGAAATATGCGCTCTTGCGGTATGCACTCCTGATGATGTAAAATATAAATGTAGGAAAAACATCAAAGGAGGAATTACAATGAAAACAACACGATCAGTCCGGATAATCGCAGTACTGCTTATTTTGTGCCTGTGCTGCACCATGTTCCCGGGAACAGCTATCGCGCTGGAGTCCGAAGCACCGTCAGCGGAAAAGCGCGCAGTAACGCTGAAGGATGTTGCGGCGGGCATTGCGGATTCCTCTCAGCTGTATGATTCAATTGACCCGCAAACCGTTCCCGAGATCATCGGCTACGGGAAAGCCCAGGAGCTGCAGCATATAAAGCGCGCCTATGAGGATGAGGGAAACGATCTGAATAAGGTCGTATTTGAAAATGCGGACGGAACAAAGACTATGTACCTGTTCGATTTTCCGGTCAAATACAGAGCTTCGGACGGAGCGATCCGGGATATCAGCCTTGAAATAGCGGACAAAGCCTCCGGTGGCTTTCAAACCGCTGCCAACTCCACAGTGACCACCTTCTCCACACAGGCAAGTGACGGTATTACCCTGTCCGGCAACGGAACAAATATCACCCTGATACCCATTATGCCCACAGTGTCTGCCGGGACGCAGGCTATGACAGCAGGCAGCAAAACCGGAAGCCTGGGAAGCATTTCTGCTGACGATCAGGTGATTTCCCGGGCTGCCACCAGAATTGACGAAAAAACCATCCAGTACCGCTATGACAGCAAAACAACTATTGAATATTCCCTTACTTATACCGGCTTTAAGGAAGATATTGTAGTGAGCCAGTATACAGGTCAGACACAGTATACATTTACCCTCCAAACCGGCGGCTGCGCCTTGAAGGAGCTGGACGGATCGTATTTCTTGGTAGATGACGCAGATAACATCAAAGCAACCGTTGGCGACATCATTATATTTACAGCGGACCAACGGAACAATACCATGGGCAGGCTTGTACCCAAGACCGTCGTGGAAAACCAGGAATATCTGCTGACGATCGAGATCGATCCGGAATTTCTGGCAGATGAAAACACAGCATATCCCATTCGCATTGACCCCACCCTGGAAATCAACTATAACAATAACGGCGCGGGGGCGATTCAGGACGCGACGGTCTATACCGCCGATACCACCAACGGCTATTTGGGCTCTATTTTCGTAGGACTGAAGCAGAATGGCGGCATTGCCCGGATTCTGATGAGATTCCCCGGGCTGAACCTCAGCAGCCTTGGAACGGATGCACACATTCAGGAAGCGACTGTGACGCTGCGGGATCTGCTGTGCGAAAGCACCTCCCTGGATGTGTACTGCAACATCTATACCGGCGGAGACTGGGATGAAAGTGCCGTAGGCTGGGACAGCACCATCGGGGACGGCACAGACTACCTGTCTAACCAGCTGGATATGAAAACGATCAGTTATTCTATCGGCACAGCCCTGCCCGAGCAGCATCGGTACAGCTTTAACATTACAGAAGCGGTGCGGGGCTGGAAGGACTACAGCTATGACCAGGATAAGGGCATCATCTTCAAGGCAAGCACGGCAGTAGAAAACGGAAGCACCTATAACTGGCGGACCTTGGGCTCTTATAACCGGTCATCCAATAAGCCCACACTGAAAATAACATACGGCATTAATAACATTATCAGCGAAGGCACTTACTACCTAAACAACAAGGGTTCGGGAAAGTATCTGCACTATAACGCCGGAAGCGTATCCGGCACATCCGGTCTGCTTGCAAATTTAGGAAACTCTATTCAGTGGGAAGTACAAAACAACGACGGAAGCGGTTGTGTGATCCGGGCAAAAAACGATACGACCAAATATCTGGGCGTGCCGCAGGATACCGGCAGTGATGGTATAGAAATCGTAACGGTGAGCGGTACTGCAGTTCCGTCACGGTGCATTTGGACGGTCAATTTGGCGTATGGCGGCGGCTGCCTGGTGCGAAGCAGCTACAATTCCAAGTACCTGTTCTCAAGCGGAGGATTCCTGTATACCAGCTCCATAACCGGAACGGTGGATACATCTACTTATAACGCCCGGGTTTGGAGGATCATCGACATCTCCAGCTATAGTAATACTTCTTCTCACAGCGACAGGGAGCTGGAGGATTTTGTCATCACTCCTATGGTGCTGAAAGTAGGAAAGCCCAATACGCCGGATATTGATCCGATACCGACAGCCGCGATTTGGACAGAACCGTATAACTTTACTTATACAGGCTACGACACAACAAAAATCTCCTATGACAGCGTAACCGGAACATTTACCGCAGCTTCCTCGCTGACTGCGCCATATACCGCGACCGTAACCGCAATCCATAAGGTTACAGGACGAACAACCACGTTTATAGTAACGGTAAGCCGACAAGCCGCGTTGATCAGCGTTACGAATTTGGGACATAATCACGACGAAGCGTTAGCAATGGCCATTCCTCACATTACCAACTGCGGTTATACGTATGAATATGAGACAGGTGCCTTTTCAACTAGTGCTATTGACGGGTATTTAACCAATGATGCCAACACAATATTTGTAAGCAGGAGTCATGGGGATTACGAAATGGATGAGAGCGATACAGATGAGGTAGCCTACACATATATCGTCTTAAATGACGACAAAGACAATCCTGTTCAGTATCGCAGCGACGGTTCCATTCAGTCTCTGGATCTGAGAAATTTGGATATAGCGTTGTTTATAGGTTGCTACACAGGCCACGGCGGCAAGAATGCACAGAATTTGCCCGCTGTTGCCGTTGCACAGGGAGCGGAAGTCGCGATTGGATTTGAAGAGAGCATTCCTTGCTATGAAGCGGATCTGTGGACAGAAGATTTTTTTAAGTATATGAGTCAGGGTTATACAGTTGCAGGAGCCGCTGCGAAGGCTAGTAAGGCTTATGTAAATATTTCATCAGATCATCCTTTAAAAGGTTTAGCGCAGTATGTGATTTGTGGAAATGAAAATCTGAAATTAGTAGGGTAATATAAGGAGGTGTCGTTGTGAAGCATGTAAAAAAAGTGCTTGTTTTGTTGTTGTCAGCATGGCTGGCTATGAATATGAGCGGATGCAATTTTGGAACGGTTAAATATGATGCCTATACGGTCCTTCAAAAAGACACACCTGAAGCCCAAATTGTGTATCCCATGCCGAATACTAACGAAATTTCAGGACCGGCCATAGCATCTGTTACAGTGAATGGAGTTACCTATATCGGAAAATATGTTTGTTCAAGGCCCACAGCCTACTATTTCAATATTAATCACAGCTACAAAGGTAACGGCTTTGAATTTGATATCCGAGAAAGTGACGGACAGTTTGCGGGCCTTTACATTGAGCACACTTCTCCGGCAACGGATACTCTGGAAGAGGACAGCCTAAAAAAGATTGCTGATGAAATTGCAGATGACTATATTGCATTAAACAATTGCCGTGTAACAAGGGAATTTTCCGATGACGGGCTCTATAGATGCTGGTATCAAAGGAAGCTGCAGGGCTATATAACCGCAGAACAGATTCTAGTTAGCCTTCGCAGTGATGGGAAACTGGAACGTGTTGTAATTCATATGCAAGGAACGTTTGATAATGTGAAAAGGGTTGAAATCGATGAGGAAAAGGCCGATAAATTGGTAAATGAAAGGCTTGATGAGATTTTCCAATCTAGAGTTCCAAACGGATGGAAGAGCAGTTATGTTATATCTAAAGAATTGATGAGAGTTGCTAACAATCAGTGCGCACTAAGATATGATGTTGACATTGAGTTTGAGAGAGCAGATGAATTACGCCATGGAGAGATTGTTACACTGTTGGTGATCGTAGATCACGAAAAGTATAATCCTTTTAAGCCCTAAAGATAGCACGAGGGGACAGCCGTGTTTAGTTAGAGTTTTTTCTATGTTGCCATTCTTGAAATATGGGAGCGGACACGCTTGTTTACGAAAGGAGTGCAGATTATGAAAAAACGAAAAGTACTTGCGGTTTTGCTTTCCTTGGTTCTGATCCTATCTGCCTTTGGTGGATGTACGCAAAGCAAGCTAAGGGCGTATTCCGTGTATCTTCAAAATGATGAAATATGGACAAAATATAAGAGCACTTATACACCTCCCAGGGAAGCGTCCGTTACATTTAATGGCGTTACCTATACAGGTACATATTCCACACCAACATTTGATTATAACGATTATTATTATGAGCTTTACTCTTACGAAGGAGCCGGAGTCTCTTTTCAGGTAGATGCAAATGGAAGGCTGCGCAAGTTAAACTTGGATCATCAGGAGAATAAGACCTGCACGTTTGATGAAGCCTGCTGGCAGAAGGCGGCAGACGAAGTAGCTGATAACTATATTTCTTTGGATAACCATCGGGTAGAGTATGTTGTAACGGAAGATCCCCATATGCATCAATATAGGTATGAAAGAGATCTTGGCAGTGGTTATTCTAAAATTGATGTTATAATCGGGATGAATTGCAGCGGTGAAATCTGTTATTTCCGTCATGAAATTGAATTTGAAAACATAAGAAGTGTTGTCGTAGATCAAGATAAAGTGCAAAAGGCTATCGACGGGTATATGAAGAAGACCTATGGGAAAAGTTTCAGCCGATGGGATGTTGAAGGAAAAATATTGGTTAAAACACGGTCAAATCAATGCGCTGTTTTTTGTAGAGTGTGGCCGTACCTATTTGATGAATCTAAGAGTCCTACCTTTGGGCTCGGGCTCATAGTAATTGTAGATCATCAAAAGTACAATCCCTTTAAGCCGTAAAGCAGGGGGCGCTGCAGGATTTGCAGCGCCCCCGAAATCGTATATTTATTGGATGCAGTAACGACTCGCCGCCTGCCGTTGCGTTTACAGAATGGTGATCGTTTCGGGCGGCACGATCCTGGTCGTCCCTACAAGAAGAACGGATGGATAAAAATGTAGGGGCGACATCATTGTCGCCCCTATAGCTTCTGTTGGACAAACTTTGAGTTTTACAACAAGGTCTTTCGAATTGTTTAGATGTGTGCCGAAGATCAGGCCATCTTGGACAGCTGGTTCAGATCGATCTCGGTACGCATTCTTTCGCCGGCCATGAAGCGTGCCAGTTCCTCGGCAACGTGCTTGCCGATCCGACGCTGACCGTTGGTGGCAGCACCGGCAATATGGGGGGTCAGAACCACGTTGTCCAGGTAACGCAGCTCGTTGTCGACAGTGGGAGGCTCGGGCTCGGTCACGTCCAGGCAGGCGAAGAAGCGGCCCTTCTTCAGCTCCTCGATCAGAGCGGGCTCATCAAACACAGCACCGCGGGAGGTGTTGATCAGCACAGCACCGTCCTTGATCAGGGGCAGGTTGGTAGCGTTGAGCATCTTCTCGGTAGCGGGAATGGAGGGCGCGTGAACGGAGATCACATCCGCCTTGCTCAGCATTTCGTCCAGCTCCGCCTTGGTAGCACCCAAAGCAGCAACCTGCTCAGCAGAAAGGGTGGGATCGTACAGCAACACATCCACATTGAAGTTCTGCAGAAGCTTGATGAAGTGACGGCCAACGAAGCCGCCGCTGATAACGCCGACAGTGATGTCGTAGAAGTCGGTGCAGTAGTCGTACTTGTGCTCAGCCCACAGACCGTTGCGGGTGTCCTTTGCCAGCTTGAAAACGCCCTTGGCGGCGGCGATGGACAGGCACAGCGCAGTTTCAGCAACACCCTCGCCCAGAGCGATGGCGGAGCTGGTCAGGCGGATGCCTCTGGCCTTGAACTCTTCCTCGTCCACGATGCCCTTGACAGAGCCGGCTGCATGCAGGACCACCTTCAGGTCGGGGCAGACATCCAGGAACTCCGCGGTCAGCTTGGGAGAGCCCCAAGAGGTGACAATGGCATCAGCACCTGCCAGGAATTCCAGAGCGTGCTCCTTGTCAGCGAAATTGGGCTGATCGTATTTGTAGACAGGGCCCAGCTTGCTGAGCATATCAAAGTACTTGTCGCCAATGACCTTGTCCTGCCGTGTGGAACCGATCAAAACTGCAATTTTCTTCATAATGATTTCTCCTTTAATATAAGTACTGTTTTGATAAATGAAGTAAAGATTTATTCTACTGCGCTGCTGTAGAAGGGTGCGTCGCAGAAGATTCCGCCGCTGGTGCGGTAAAATTCCTCATCCAGCTGGAACAGACCGTTCCGGGTGGAGATAAATTCCGCTGTGCCGAAAAGGGGATGATAGGATTTCATAGCTTCCCAGTTTGCGTAGTTTTGTGCGCCGTTGGATTCCAAAACGCCGATCTTCATACCGGGCAGGGGTGCAATACGGGCTGCCACGTTTTTGTTGAAGTCCACCATCCAGGGGTTGACGGTCAGATCCGCGCAGAAGCAGGGGATGTTCCGCTTATACGCTTCGTCCAAAATCCGCAGGGACATGGACATAGTCTTGGCAATGGGCTTCAGGGCGATGGCCTTGTAACCCAGCTCGATCCGCTGAATCGCGTCCTCGTCGGAGTGGGCGGATTCGTCAGCAGCCAAACGGACAGGCAGGTCGGAGACATCCTCCAGGAAATCCTCCGGGAAGGGCTCTTCCAAAATGGCAATCCGCTCCAGAGCACCGATCTTATCGGCGTATTCCAGAAGCTCGGAAAGCCGCTCTTTGCTGTCGTAACGACCGTTGGCATCCAAATAGTAGGGGATGTGACCGCTTTCTGTATAAGGAGTAGTCAGATCCTTCACCGCTTCGTGAATCTCACGGATGCGGTTTTTGTCCCATTCCAGCATTTTTGCCCGGTCGCCGTCCTTTTCCGGATCGGAACCGATCTTAATCTTCAGGAAGAAATGACCGTCTGCAACCAGCTTTTTCACAGCCTCCAGATCCATGCCGTAAGTGACCAGCGGGATGCTGCAAAGGGCTTTTTGACGACCCATCAGAGGTGTGCGCAGTGCTTCCGGCACAAGCTTCAGAAAATCGTCCTGCTGCTGCTCCTTGGCGTAAAGCTGCCAGGCGGCGTTGTCCACGCAAACAAGGCTGTTCAGCGCAAAGGTCTTGCGCAGGTCGCTGCGGCCGGTGATCTGCTTGCCGTAGGCATAAACCTTGGGGAAGATTTCGTCCAGCAGCGTGAAGGGATCCTGGAAATCCATGCCCTCGATCAGCTTCAGGGCATATTCGCTCATGGCGAACATATAGGCGTTGCCGCCGGATTGAGAAGCACTGGAGAATACGGCGGCGTCAGACCAGAGCACGCTCTGAACACCCACGCCGATACCGGTATGGTCTGCGGTGCTGATCTTGGCAATGCTCTGCCAAAGTTCGGTCAGATAAGAGCCCTTGAAACCAAAGGGCGCAGCCATCGGCTCCCGGATAAAATTGGAATTTGTAGATTGTATCCGCATGTTGTGCCTCCTTACAGCTTACTGAGCATCTCAGTCAGACGCTCCATGCTGATCTTGGAGGGCATATAGCCACCCTCGGAGAAGGCTGCACCGCCGGGACGCTTCAAAAGCTCCTCGTCGATCTCGCCCTCCAGACGGAAGTGGGGCTCCAATGTGACCCAGCCGGCATAACCGTCTGCGATCAGCGCGCGGAATTGACCGGGGAAGTCCATCCAGCCGTCACCCAAAGCCACACCCTTGCCTTCGCCGTTTGCGTGAACCGCGTCCTTAACGTGGACGTGGCGGACAAAGGGCTTGACAGCGGCATATTCATCAGGGAAGGGCTTGACCGCGTCACCGCAGGTGTAGATGTCATTGCCGGGATCCCACAAAATACCGATGTTGCGGAAATTGTGGCTGCTGAAGAACCGGGCAAGGGCATTGCCGGTATTCAGGTTGACGGAGGGGTCGTTTTCCAGCATCAGCTGCAGTCCCTCCTGCTCTAAAAGTGCATCGTATGTATTCAGATATTCTGCAAATGCCTGATCGGTGTAATCCTCTGCAGCCCAGAAGCTGAAGCCCCGGAGCTTGGTGCAGCCGAATACATGGCAGGCTTTTACCAGCCGGTCAAACTTTGCCCGGTCATCATTGCCCCAGTCGTCCTTCAGGAAGGAAGAGGCAATGGCGGACACCTGCAGACCGCATTCCCGAATCCGGGAGGCAAGTGCCTGCATCCGGTCCTCGGGCAGCAGCTCTACGGGCGTATCCCAAACACTCCGCAGCTCAATGCCGTCAAAGCCGAATTCAGCGGCCAGGGACAGCGCGGCTTCCGGGTCTTGAGAGATCTCGTCGGTAATGATCGACAGCAGAAAAGGATGGTTCTTTGCCATAGGACCTCCTTACAGGACCACTTCCCGGCACTCTCTGGAAGACTGATAAATGGCCAGGATGGTATCCACGGCTTTTCTTGCTTCCTTCGGACCGATAGAAGGCTCGGTGTCGTTCAAAATGCTGTCAACCAGATCGTTGACCATGGGGCTGTGGCTGTCGGTGGCCAGCTTGGTGGGGTCGTCCTTGGCGGACAGTGCGCCGTCCGGTCCGTTGACCTGCAGATCCTCGCCGTTAAGCACCCACTGCAGCACGCCTTCGTCGTCGAAGCTGATGGTGCCGTTTTCACAGTGAATCTCAAAGCGGGCGTTGTTGGCGGGATTGACACAGGTAGAGCCCTCGATAACACCGATTGCGCCGTTGTTGTATTCCACAACTGCAACAGCTGCGTCTTCCACTTCAATGTTGTGCAGCTGGGTTCTGGTAATGGCATTGACCTTCTTGACACCGCCCATAAACCAGCAGATCAGGTCTACGCCGTGGACACCCTGATTCATCAGGCATCCGCCGCCGTCAAACTCCCAGGTAGCACGCCAGCCGGCACTTCTGTAATAATCGGGAGAACGCCAGTACTTCATATAAGCGCTGGCCATGAGCACCTTGCCGAATACGCCGCTGTCCAGAGCAGCCTTGACCTTTTGGGGAATCTCCTGAAAACGACGCTGATAGACACATTCCATCTTGACGTTGTGTGCCTCCACTTCCCGGATCAGCTCGTCAATCTTCTCGGCCTTTGTTTCGATGGGCTTTTCGCACAGAATATGCTTACCGGCCTTAGCGGCGGCAATGGAGATCTCTCCGTGGGTGCCGCTGGGGGTGCAGATGCTGACGGCATGGATATCGGGATCAGCCAGCAGCTCGTGGTAGTCGGAGAACACCTTTTCCACTTTGTGCTCTGCCGCGAACTCGGCGGCTCTGGCTGCGTTCATGTCACAGACAGCAACGACCTGTGCGTTGGGGTTCATGGCTACTGCCAAGGCGTGCTGTCTGGCGATAACGCCGGTTCCGATGATCGCAAAATTAATCATATGTAACACTCCTTCGTGAGATTGAATATGGGGATATCTTCTAAAAAAGGCATAAAAGCAAAGGCGGCGGGGGCAATTAGCCTGCTGCCTGCCGGTGCATAAAATCCCACAGTGCCTATTATAGCTGTTTTGCCGGAAAAATCCAGCCCTTATTATTTTGCAGGAGTTTAGATTTTTTGCAGGCACCTGCGAAAAAACGGCTGTTTATCCCTGCGTGCTCCGGAAAAAGTATATGGTTTTTGCAAAAACGCAGGAATCTGTTCAGAAAGGGGCGTGGAAAGGGCATTGATGGAGGCTGGTGCAAAAAATAAAAAATATGCGCAAAAAAAAGATAGTCATTAACAGGAAAAGTATGGTATTATTATGAAAGCCATGCTATTATATAAAAAGGGCAAACAACTGATGAAAACTAACGGAGGGAATACTGTATGAAGATTTATATGTCAATGCCTGTGGGCTTTATTCGTGATTCCTTTATGACAAAGGAAAACATCGATATGCTGGAAAGCCTGGGCGAAGTGACCTGGAACGAAAGCGAGGAGAAGCTGACACCTGAAGTGCTGGCCGACGCGTTGGTGGATGTGGATGTATGCGTCTGTGGCTGGGGCTGCCCCCAGTTTACAGAAGAGGTGCTGGCAAAGGCAAACAAGCTGAAGCTGGTGGCTTATACCGCGGGCTCTGTAGCGAATATTGTCAGCGATGCCATGTATGAGCGGGGCATCCGGATCGTTTGCGGCAACGAAGTTTTTGCCCGGACGGTTGCAGAAGGTACCGTCGCCCATATGATGTTTATGCTGCGCCGCTTTACTGAGTATGAAATTCGGAACATTTTGCCCAGCCATTGGAAGCCCGTGGACTTCAAGACGGAATCTCTGTTTGATCAGACTATTGGCATCGTGGGCTACGGTGCGATCAGCAGATATATGATCCAAATGCTCAAGCCCTTTAACGCAAAGATCAAGCTGTTCTCCAAGCATACCACCGAAGAGCAGGCGGCAGCCATCGGCGTACAGAAGGCTTCCTTGGAGGAGATCTTCTCCACCTGCCGGGTTATTTCCCTGAACACGGCGAAGAACCCTGAAAACCACCATATGATCAACGACCGGCTGCTGAGCTTGATGCAGGACGGTGCGGTGCTGGTCAATACTGCCCGGGGTGATCTGATTGATGAAATGGCACTGGCTGAGCACCTGAAGACCGGTCGGATCCGCGCTTCTCTGGACGTTTACGAGCGTGAGCCTCTGCGGGCAGGACATCCCTTCTGGAATATCCCCAAGGAAGTGCTGCACCTGCAGCCCCATCTGGGTGGTCCTACCATGGATCAGCGTCCTGCTGCTGCACGGATCGTATTTGAAGACATCCGCCGTATGCAAAACGGAGAACCTCTGGAGAATGAGATCACATCCAGCCGTTCCAAAACCATGACCAAATAAAAAGGAGTACATATAATGGAAATCTTGAAGGATTTTAAGTGCGACAATCTGCGTGTACGGGTATTTGACTCCCGCGCCACCATGGGCAAATACGCCGGACAGGAGGCAGCCGCCCACATTAAGAAGCTGCTGGCGGAAAAAGAGACCATCAATGTGATGTTCGCTGCCGCCCCCTCTCAGAACGAGACTCTGGCAGAGCTCTTAAACGATGAGGGCATCGACTGGACCCGGATCAACGCCTTCCATATGGACGAATATGTAGGTCTGGACGCATCCCATCCCGCCGGCTTCCGGAATTTCCTGCAGCGTGCCATCTTTGGCAAAAAGCCCTTTAAGAGCGTCAACCTGCTCAACGGCAACGCCGCTGACCCCGAGGAAGAGGCAGCCCGCTACAGCAAGCTGCTGCAGGATAATCCTCTGGATGTGTGCCTGCTGGGCGTAGGTGAGAACGGACATATTGCGTTCAACGATCCTCCCGTGGCGGACTTCAACGATTCCAAGCTGGTGAAGGTGGTAGAGCTGGATCAGATCTGCCGGAATCAGCAGGTCAATGACGGCTGCTTTGAAAGCATCGATCAGGTTCCCACCCATGCGCTGAGTGTGACCGTTCCCGGTCTGACCGGCGCCAAGGCGATGTTCTGCACTGTTCCCGCACCCACCAAGGCCAATGCCATCAAGCACATGGTGGAAGATGAGATCTCCACAGCCTGCCCCGCTACCATTATGCGTAAGCATGAGAATGCGCAGCTGTATGTGGACGCAGACGCCGGTAAATATATCCTGTAAGACATAAAAAGGGGAGATCGTTTTGCTGACCCTGATCTATAATGCCAAATTGATTTTGCAGGACGCTGTGCGCCCGGGATATGTGGTGGTTGAGGACCGAACAATCCGGACCGTGGGCTTTGGTGAGCACTGCCCCCAGCTTCCTTATGACAAAAGAATCAACCTGCAGGGAGCGTTTCTCTCCCCCGGTTTTGTAGAGCTTCACACCCATGGCGCAGGCGGCGCGGATTTTATGGACGGCACGCTGGAGGCCTTTGAGCAGGCTTGCATGACCCATTTGGAGCACGGCACCACCACGATCCTGCCGACTGCCCTGGCAGCTACAAAGGAAGAGATCCTGCGCAGCATCGATTGCTTCAAAAAGGCAAAGAAGGTGCTTGCGGGAAAAGGTCCGTACCTGCACGGCTTACATATGGAGGGTCCGTACCTGAATAAGGATCAGGCCGGCGCGATTGACCCCAATTATATCCGCAATCCCGAGCCGGAGGAATATGAGCTGTTTTTGGAGTACGGACGGGGCGCGATCGCCCGCTGGACGTTGGCGGTGGAGCTTGATGGCGCGGAGGAGTTCGCAAAGCGTTTGCGTCAGGAGGGTATTCTGCCTTCGGTGGGACACTCCAATGCGGAATACACGCAGGTTCGGGCGGCGTTTGAGAAGGGCGCGACCCATGTGACCCATCTGTACTCAGCAATGTCAACAATCGTGCGCAAGGGCGGCTTCCGTCACAGCGGCGTTTTGGAAAGCGCGTTCTGTATTCCGGAAATGACTGTTGAGATCATTGCCGATGGCTGCCACCTGCCTATAGAGCTGCTGGAGCTGGTGTACCGGGTGAAAGGTCCGGATAAGGTGGCTCTGACCTGCGACTCTATGCGCTGTGCCGGACAGGATGTTCGGGAATCCATATTGGGCAGCCTTGAAAACGGTCAGAAGGTGCTCATCGAAGATGATGTGGCAAAGCTGATGGACCGTTCCGCGTTTGCCGGAAGCATTGCCACCGATGACCGGTTGATTCGTGTGATGACCCAAAAGGTGGGTGTTCCCCTGTGTGATGCAGTACGGATGATGACCCTGACTCCCGCGCAGATCATTGGGTTGGACGATCAAAAGGGTTCGATCCAGGAAGGAAAGGACGCCGACTTGATCAGCTTCGACGAGAATATCCAAATTTCCGGCGCAATGGTAGAGGGCAAGGGCCTTCTGGGTACGCTGGCATAATCCTTTAATAAAACAAAAATGCGTTGGTTCCGTTCATTCACGGACCAACGCATTTTTAATTGAAATTCAGATGAAATGTACCGATACAGTATACAGGGATCGGCAATAGCTACGGAATCATACTTCGCCGGAAAGGACCGCAGAGCTGTCATGCTGTGCTGCCGCCCGGTATTTAGAGGGGGGCATACCGTATTCGCTCTTGAAAACGGTGGTAAAATATGTAGAATTTTCAAAACCGGCTTCAGCTGCAACTGCTCCAACGGTTTTCCGGGTGGTTTTCAGCAGATGACAGGCGTATTGCAGGCGTTTGGCGGTAATGTATTCCTTAAAGCCTACGCCGGTAGCCTCCTTAAAAATACGGCTGACCACATAAATAGAGGTGTTTAAGTAATCCGCCGCAGAGTTCAGGCACAGCGCGCTGTCCAAACAGTTCTGATCCACATAGTCCAAAAGAATATCCTGCATTTCGGAAGGTACGTTGTGATCTGCATCCGGATTAAGGGTGCTCAAATTGGTGATGGCGTGGCGGATCATGCGGAACAGCTGCTGATTGGAGGAGCAGGCCGCTTCACCACCGTAGATGGGCTGCACCGTTTGGGCGGCTGTGGCTTGCAGATAAATGGAAAGGGTCTGCAGGCATAAGCGTCGCTGCTTTGCCGGCTCAAGCTGAGAAAGAAGCTCCTCTAATTGCTGCAAGGTGCGAACCAGCTGCGGCTGGTCACCGCCTTTGAGCTGGTCACGAAAAGCGGACAGCAGGGGATGTACTCCGGGCGCGGATGTAAGGTAGGTAAGAGCGTCGGTGTAGGAATCGGATAACGCCAAAATACTGCTGACGCTTTTACCTCCGTGGCAGGAAAGGGGCTGCCGCAGAACCCGGCGGAGCTGCTTTTCCAATCCGACGGAGAAAACAGACGGGTTAATCGGTTCGCCGGCGGCATAGACTGCCAAAGTATCCCCGCCATAGGAAAACACACAGAGCGTTCCGGGCATAGACAGCTTGTCCGCTGCTGCGCGGGTTTGGGCGGGGGTTAGTTGAGGAGTGACCACGGCTACGCAAAAATCGGCATATTGATCCTTTGGAAAGTACTGTTCAACAAAGGATTCCTCTGCGCCTGTGCCGGACAGAATATCCCGTGCCAGCCAGGTCCGGATCAGGGACTCCTGCTGCGCTTCCTTGTCAGTACTTACGGGCTTGGCGCAGTTTTGCCGGCGGCGGATATAAAAGTACAGTGCCACAGCAGTTATTACACTGGCAATGACAGCAGAGGTCAGTAATACAGCGGAAAGCGTTGTGTTAGATAAGTCTGTGCTGTTATAAATAAGACCGCAGACCACAGGGAACCAGATCAGGGTCAGGGGAAGCAAAACAAAGCCCCAAACAGTTCTTTTCTCAGCCGGAGTGCAGTGCATAAATAGTCCTCCTTTTACCCGGATGCAGTCCGTCGGGTACAGGTGTTGTAAAAACAGTTCAATTTTACAATATCATACAGGAACATCATGAGAAAATCAATACATTTATGTGTATTTCTGTATAAAACGGTAAAAACAAGTGTTATACGCCGTGAGAAGGGACTTGTCCGGTAAAAGGAACACCTTGCGCAAAAAAACAAAAGAACCTGCAAAAAAATTGTGGTACGAAACACGCGATCGATGATATACTGTAGGAAAGGTCTGCCGCTTGCGGTCACCTGAGAATGCTGTATTTGTAAAAGGAGCTTTACATATGATGAATGAAGAAATCCGAATCGTACCCACGGAAGAACAGTATGTGGAAGCCTGCGCTGATATTGCTGTGCGCGC
>JAFSDV010000003.1 GCA_017436035.1 Oscillospiraceae bacterium
GCTTAGTCTAGCACAGCTTCTTCCCTTTGTCAAGAACTTTTTTCGTTTCTCTCCATTTTTCTTTTCCGCTCTGCTTCCTTCGCTTCCTCGCCCGGAAAACGCTTCGCTATAATATCACTCCATAACCTTTTTGTCAACACCAAAATGCAAAATTTTTGAAATTTTTTGGAGGCTTCTTTCGAAGCCTCCAAATTTAACTTTTTTAGCCTATATCATCGATCAATCCATAGCCACCATCGTTTCTCCGGTAGACCACAGCAAAGGAACCGCCGTTGTCTTCATCCCTGAACGCAAAGAAACTGTGCTCCAGCAAATTCATCTGCAAAACCGCCTCTTCCCGCGTCATGGGCTTGAAATAAAACTGTTTTACACGAACAATGCTCAAATCCTCTTCTGCATCGTCTGCTGTAAAGGAAGTCTCCTCCACAGTACGGCTGAAAGCATCCTGACGCAAGCGGCGCGCAAGACGGGTTTTATTCTTTCGGATCTGACCCTCGATCGTTCCCACTGCCGCATCAATAGAGGCGAACATATCGGATGTGCTTTCACGCGCTCTAAACCATGTTCCCGCGCCGTGAACTGTCAGTTCTGCATTATTGCGGTTCTTGTCTACAGAAAATACGATCAGTGCTTCCGCATCCTCCTCAAAATACCGTGCCAGCTTCATTACTTTTTTCTCAGCATAAGCATGGACATTTTTGGGTAGCTTGACTTTCTTTTCGCTAAACTGAAATTTCATAAACGGCAGCTCCTTTCGTATCACCGATCATTCGGTGTACTTCTATTATAGGATGTTTTTGCCGTTTCGACAAGGGGTTTTAATCAGATAATTCGTCTTCTTCCTCAAGAAGTTCTGTCATGATCAGATTGTAGATCACCTCTGCTTTTTGCTCAAACAGTTTACTCAGGCGAACCGCCTGCCGCTGATCCGGTGCCATCAGTTCTAATGTCATCAAATTCCCCGCCTCATCATCCAGTGCCATGACCACAGAGTGGTCTCCTTGTTCTCTTGGGATGATCTGCGTTTTCACATAACTGCTGCGGCGAAGCTGCCGATTGAACCGCGCCACTGCGTTTTCCGCCCGCTGTTTCACAGTGAAAGCGATGGAATCTTCTGTCAGCGCACCGTCGTTTCTGCCTTTTTCCGTAATCTCATACCGCTCATCCTCCAGTATTTTCAAATGTCCGGACGCTACCATTTCAGGAACGGCAGTGCATACATCAAAATAACTCAGACATTCGTCCTGATAACACAGCTCATACAGCTCCTGCACGGTCATCGGATAGCTGGATCGGGCAGCAACAAACAAAATCAGAATCTTCACATCCATCATATCATGGATAAAACCCAATCTTTTCATCTACTTCACCTCTTACAAACATTATACATGGGCACGAAAAAAAATCAAGCACAACCGCCAATCCGGCAACATATTCTGTCACGAAAGGGTGATTCTCATTGAACAACTGCAAGTTTTACACTGCCGGCTCCTCCGCAGCAATGGATTATGCTGTTAAATATCTGAAAACCCAGAACGCTGTCATCACACAAACACCAGAAGAAGCAACCCACTTACTGCTTCCCGTCCCCAGTTTTGATCCTGACGGGCATATCAAAGGCGGTGGATCCCTGACCGCCCTGCTGGCAGAACTGCCTAAAACGATCACGGTTCTCGGCGGAAATTTAGTCCGACCAGAGCTCGCCGGATACAATACCGTTGATTTCTTGAAAGATCCTTTATACTTAGCCCAAAACGCTAAGATCACCGCCCACTGTGCGATCAAGCTGGCGATGTCGCGTCTGCCGGTCATATTGCAGGATTGCCGCGTTCTGGTCATCGGTTGGGGACGTATTGGAAAATGTCTTGCGGTCCTTTTACGGCAGTTGGGTGCAGAAGTAACTGTATCCGCCCGAAAGGAAACAGACCGGGCGATGCTGAACGCACTGGGTTACAAAGCTGTAAACACCGCACAGTTGGACGGCAAACCCTTTCACCTGATCTTTAACACCGTCCCTGCCGCAATCCCCGCCGCGGAATTTGGAGATGCGGTGAAGATCGACCTGGCTTCCGTTCCGGGTCTGGAAGATCCGGATGTAATCCGGGCCAGAGGATTGCCAAGCAAAGAAGCACCGGAAAGCTCCGGAAAACTGATCGCCCGTACCGCTATCCGCATAGCCGTCGGAAAGGAGAATGATACATGACAATCGGCTTTGCTGTTTGTGGCTCTTTTTGCACCTTTTCCGCCATGTTTCCTGCCATGGAGCAGGTAGCAAAGGCGCATACGCTTGTTCCAATTTTTTCCCGTTCAGCCTACACCGTGGACAGCCGCTTCGGCACTGCGCAGTCTCATATTCGCAGAGCAGAAGAGATCTGCGGCAAAACGCCCCTTGCTACTATAGAACAGGTTGAACCTATCGGCCCAAAGAAGCTTTTGGATGCCTTGGTTATTGCCCCTTGCACCGGAAATACATTAGCAAAGCTTGCCCACAGCATTGCCGACGGACCGGTGACAATGGCCGCCAAAAGCCATCTGCGAAACGGACGACCGATCCTGATCGCAGTCTCTACCAATGACGCCCTTGCAGGAGCGGCAGAAAACATCGGAAAGCTGTTGGGGCGAAAAAATTACTTTTTTGTCCCCTTTGGACAGGACGATCCCCTGCGCAAGCCAACCAGCATGGTCGCGGATTTTAAGCTTTTACTATCGGCCTTGGATGCTGCACTGAACGGTCAGCAGCTCCAGCCCATCCTTCTGCGCGATTTTGGATGTTAACAACAAGACCCGCACACCTGCTTGCTTCAGGTATGCGGGTCTTCAGTAATGCTTATTTTTTGCTCAAATCTTCATTTGTAAGGATCTCTCCTGCCATAACACGTTGCACTAAACCGCTGGCGTATGCCACATGTGCTTCATCTACATACATCACATACAGCTCCTTGCCGGGCCATGAATAGGTCTCTTCATTGCCGCCTCTTCCTGTAACCGCATAGGACTGCACATTCCAGCTTGCCATATCTGTAAGCTGCATTTTAACCAGCTTGCTAAGATCCTCCATACCAATACTGGTCTCAAACATACCGCTCAAAGCATCGAGGATCTGCGCATAACCCGAAATCAGTGCCGTACCGGAGGTCACCTTATGGATCAGAGCCTTGATCACCTTCATTTGATTCTTTCCACGGTCATTGTCTCCGCCAGACAGTTCCTTACGTTCTCTCATAAATTCCAGAGCCTGCTGACCGTTCAAGTGATTTTCGCCTATTACAAACTCTGTCCCTAAATGTCCTGTAAAGGATGCGTCAGATGTGACTGTTACACCGCCAACGGCATCAATAAGCGTCTCCACACCGGCAAAATTGATCCGGGCATAGTAGTCCACCTCAAAGCCATACAGCTCCTTCAGTGCCTGAATGGAACATTCTACGCCAAAATTTCCACAATGGGTCAGTTTATCCCGCACGCCCCCTCCTGCAGGATTTTTAACAAAATAATCTCTGGGCGTGTTCAGCAGCAGCACCTGCTTTGTCACCGGATTCACGACCATCATGATATTTACATCGTATCTGGTAATTGTTGGAAGATAGCTTTTATTTGTATCAGAACCGCCAATAAACATAACGAAAGACTTTTGTGTAATATCCAGTTCTGCAGGCTTCTGGGGAATTGTCTCTGTTTGTTCAGTAGAATTGCTGGTATCAGTGGAATCTCCGGTCTGCGAAGATGCTGTCCAGCCCTCAATTGGTACATCGTATAAAAGCTTGGTCTTTTCAGAAAAATCGGCGTATTCCGCTGTCTCTTCCAGCATCTCCACATACGCCCCGTTGAGTATGATCGCATCCGCACTTCCGGAATAGAGTGCGTCCACCATTTCTGTAACTGAAGTATAGTACGATACCGCAGCTTTCTTTCCAAACACCTGCTCCAGCACTTCCAGTGCCTGGCGTGTGCCCTCCAGATCAAAAAACTCCACAGCTCCAAAGCTGTAATCCGCCGCATCTGTCAGTTCCTGTGCCGGATCGTTTGCACGGACAAAAATGCTTCGGGTAACACTGGGCGCAGGCGGTGCTGTAATGCTGTGCATGGTTTCATAGATATCTGTTGCTACTTTACATACCGCGCCGCAGCCCAATATGACCAACGCCGCAAGAATACACGCCACAATCCGTCGAATCCTGCCCACTGTTTTTTCTTTTCTGTGCAGGAACATCAGCAATCCGATCGAAATGCCCATAACTGCCAGAACACTGACCAATACCAGGCAATAAGCAACCGGAAGCATATCCAAACGCAAAACGGCCCAAGCAGCGATCCCCTCTGCCAGAAGCTGCAAAGCGAGCACCGCGATCAATATACCGTTCCAAATCCGTTTCTGTTTCATCAGCTTCCCTCAGCTCCTTTAATCAGATCAAGACGATTTCCAGGTCCATATTCTCAATTTTGCGCAACGCTTCAGATCTGAGCCAGCTTTTTCAGCTGTTCTGCCAAATCTGTCTGCTCCCACGGACGGTCTTCGACTCCAAAATGACCCTCCATAGCAGTCTTGCCGTAAATAGGCCGGCGCAAATCCAGCTTGCGGATAATACCCGCAGGTGTCAGGTCGCAGGTTTTGCGCAGCAGCGCAGTCATTTCCTCGTCAGAAACCTTACCTGTGCCGTAGCTGTCTACACGCACCGATACCGGCTCAGCAACACCGATGGCATAAGCGATCTGCACCTGTACCTGTTCAGCCAAGCCAGCCGCCACCAGATTCTTCGCCATATACCGGGCCATATACGCACCGGACCGGTCCACCTTGGTGGGATCTTTGCCGGAAAACGCACCGCCGCCGTGAGAAAAATAACCGCCATAAGTATCAACAATGATCTTCCGCCCAGTCAGGCCTGTATCACCGTCCGGACCGCCGATCACAAAATTTCCGGTAGGGTTAATATGAATATGGGCAACATCCGCAATATCAAAGCCATACTGCTGCAATACCGGAGCGATCACACCGTCCCGAATATATCTGCGTAGCTCGCCGATCTCAAAATCCGCGCTGTGCATCACGGAAACAACAACCGTATCCACGCCCTTGACTTTTCCTGCTTCATCAAACTCCACGCTGACCTGGGTTTTCCCGTCCGGGCGCAGCAGGTCATTGCTGGCAATGCAGTCGGTCAGGCGGTTGCTCAGTGCCCGGGCAAGGGCAGCAGGCAGGGGCATCAGCTCCGGAGTATGGGTACAGGCACCGCCGAACATCATACCCTGATCTCCGGCTCCACCTACCGCATCATTGGTACCCATGGCAATATCAGCCGACTGGGTATGGATCTTGCAGAGGATCTCTACAGAATCCGCGTCGAAGCCTGCATTGGGATCAGTATACCCAATCGTACGGATTACCTGCCGGGCAACCGCCGGATAATCCACCACCGCTTTTGTGGTGATCTCACCGCAGATCAAACAGAAATTCGTTGTCACCATTGTTTCACAGGCCACCCGGGATGCCGGGTCCTGGGCAAGGCAGGCATCCAGAATTGCATCAGAGATGGCATCAGCCACCTTGTCCGGATGTCCGCAGGTCACACATTCAGAAGTAAACAGTCTTTTTTCCATTGTCTTGTCCTTTCAAAAAAATAAGCACACCGAAGGACCCGATGTGCGTTGTATCGAATCCTCATCTTTCGTTTGCCGCCGGATTTAGCACCACACGATTGCAGGTTGCCGGGTTTCATCGGGCCGTTCCCTCCACCACTCTTGATAAGGTCATTATGCAGTTCGGCTTTATTATACGCTTTTTTACCAAAAAGTCAATATTATTCTGCTTGGATATACAGATCTTTCCTGATTGTTCACAAATAAGTTATAGACATTTTTATAAAAAGTGAGTATGATATATCCAACACCAATAAGGAGCTGAGAATATTGAAGCGTTTACGCAGCCGTTTTGAGCGGTTCTGCTTTGCTCATCGGGACAAGGGTCTGCCGAACCTGATGCTGTATGTTTCCATTGGTACGGCGATCGTATACCTGATGACTGTATTTGGTCAAAGCTACGCGTTGTATAATCTTCTGTGCTTTGATCGGGCTGCCATTCTGCGCGGTCAGATCTGGCGGTTGTTCACTTATGCGTTTACCTACGGTATTGGCTACAACAATCTGTTGCTGGTTGCTGTCAGCCTGTTGTGTTATTATTCCCTGGGACAGGCAATGGAACACGCATGGGGCACGTTCCGCTTTAATCTGTTTTATCTGACCGGCATCATTTTAATGGATGCTTTTGCCCTGATTTTCGGAACAGGAGCGACCGTTACCTATCTGAATCTGAGCCTGTTTTTGGGATATGCCACTATGTATCCGGACTCCCGGTTTCTTCTGTTGTTCATTATCCCGGTCAAAGCCTGGTTCTTTGCACTGTTTGATCTGCTGCTCACCTTCTATGACGTACTCCGCCTGACTGCTGCAGGAGCATTTCCCTTCAGTATATACCCACTGATCGCCATCGGCAATTACTTCCTGTTCTTTGGCAAGGACGTTCTGAATGTGATCCCCTTCTCCTGGCGCGCCCGCATCCGGCGGCTCTTTACAAAAAAACCGGCAAAGAAATCAGGCACGATCCCATTTCGGCCAGTCAATTCCTACAAAGCAGAGCACGCCGCTCCAAAAGAGCCCTACACTCATCGCTGTACAATCTGCGGACGTACTGATCTCAGCGATCCCGGGTTAGAATTCCGCTACTGCTCCAGATGCCACGGGTATCACTGCTATTGCGAGGATCATATTAACAACCACATTCATATCGAAAACGTTTAAGAGCCGGGGTCACAGACCCCGGCTTCCTTATTAGTTATTTACATCGTGATGGCAAGAAGGGCTGTTTGCGTCCAAAGGAAGAAATGTATACCCGTTTTTCAAGCCCCAAACGACGATCTTCTCCACCGCGTCTACACTGTAGCTCTTGATATCGTGCTGCAGGACCACCGAATTCTCCTTTTCTCCAATGCCATTGATCACATTTCGAAACACCTGTTCAGCAGTTTTTGCGCCGCCGGCATCATTGCTGTCTACATTCCAGTCAAAATATGTAAATCCCTGTTCTTCCACAGCAGCTGTCAGCCTGGTCATAATGCCTTCACAGTAATCCTTGCTGATGGCATTGGAGCTTCCTCCCGGGAAACGCAGCAGCATGGACTTCTGTCCGGTATATTGTTCGATGATCCCCTGCATTTTATAAAGATCCGCAAAATAGGCATCCTCACTGACATAGATCTTATTAAAACGGTGGCTGGCAGTATGAATTGCTACCGTATGCCCCTCCTGTGCGATTCTGGTAAGCAAAGAAACATAACCGGTGTTTACCGCGAAAAAGCTTGCTTTTACTTGATACTTATTCAAAACATCCAGAAGCTTTTCTGTATACGGACCGGGGCCGTCATCAAATGTCAAATAAATTGTTTTTCCGTTTTTCGGTGCGATATCCTCGGTTTTCAACGGCAGCACACAAATCGTCCTTGTTACGGAGGTGGAGTTTTGAAAACTGTCTGTAACAGTATATTTCAGAGTATATACACCCTCCCGATATAGGTCTACCCAGCCCGAGACCTGCACTGCCGCAGTCAGATCACCGTCGCAGTTGTCGATCGCGGAAAAGCCCGGCTCTTCATACTTCGCCCCAATACCAACTGTAATAGACGTATTGCCCTTCAGTTCCAGCACCGGCGCAACCGGATCATCTACTGTAACCGTCCGTTCAGCCGTAGCACAATTACCGGAGCTGTCTGTGACGGTATACAGAATCTTACCGTCACATTCCTCCCTCTGAACCTGACCGGTCAAATTGCCGTCATAATTATCCGAAGCGGTAAAGCCCTCTTCCTGATATTTTTCCGTAGGCAGCACTGTGACCGCTGTCTTTCCGTCCAGTGTGATGGTTGGAGCCTGCGTATCCACAACATATACCGTACGGACTGCTGTGCAGACCTGATCCTGATAGACTGCAGAATATACAATGCTGTACTGACCCAGTTTTTGGTCATCTACACTTCCCTGCTGCGTCACAGACACCGCAACAGGAGCTTTTTCTACGTTGATATAAACCAGTGACGCATCCGCGCCCGGATCTTCATAGACAGTGCCGTACTCCAGTGTTATTTCCTGCGCGCCCCGAAGCGTAAGTGTCAGCATCACTTCGTTTTCTGTCTTAAATCTGAAATATGCATTTACGCCCACTGCCGTCAAGCTGATCGTAAGTAAAAACAGCAGAAGACCCTTCCAAACTCTTCCCGTCCTGTATCTCATCCAACCTGCGCCTTCTTCCCGCTACATATGTCTATATGATTGCATTATACATTCAATGTCTGAAAAAAGAAAGGTTTTTATTGTTTTTGTGTCTAAAAATACAGAAAATAATTGTGGGGAAGGACCGTGTTTCAAATCCTTCCTCCACAATTCATTTGTTTTATACGCGCCGTTACCCTTTTCTCCTGTAAAGGCACATTTCATAGCAAATGCCATCCTCTTCGCCGGACTGAAGCACCTGCTCCATCGTCCACTCCGGATCCTGATCCAAATTGGGAAAAAACGTATCCGACGCCGGTCTTGCATGGACCTTTGTTACATAAGCAGTGCTGCACAGGGGAAGCAGCTGCCGGTAAACGCTGCCGCCTCCGATCACAACTGCACGCTCTGCCGTCTGCGCCAGCTTAGCCGCTTCCTCCGGCGAGCTGCAAACTGTAAACCCGGGTATTTCACCGCTGGATCTGGTCAGCACCACATTCACTCTTCCGGGCAGCGGCTGACGCCCCGGAAAATCCTCGATGGTACGCCGTCCAACAATCACCATTGCACCTTTAGTAGTCTGCCGGAAGAATTTCCGGTCCGCACTCAGCGCAACAGGCTGTGTCCCGTCCTTGCCAATGCCCCAGTCGTCATATACTGCTACGATCAGCTCCATACGCCACCTCAGATCGCCATAGGAATTTCAAAATTAAAGGGATGGAACTGATAATCCTCCACCTTAAAGCTGTCCTTGGTGAACTGATAAAAATCCGTCACATTGGGATCCAGTGTGACCTTTGGTGCAGGATATCCCTCATGCTCCAGCATCGCACGGACCGCAGGGATATGCCGGTCATAAATGTGACAATCCGCGATCACATGGACCAGCTCACCGGCCTCCAAGCCGGACACCTGGGCGATCATCATCAGCAGCATCGCGTACTGGCAAACATTCCAGTTGTTGGCGGTCAGCATATCCTGACTGCGCTGATTCAAAATGCCGTTCAGGGTATTGCCGGACACATTAAAGGTCATAGAATATGCACAGGGATACAGATTCATTTCATGCAGGTCTTCAAAGGTATAAATATTAGTCAAGATGCGGCGGGAAGCAGGATTGTGTTTCAGATCATACAGTACCCGGTCCACCTGATCAAACATACCTTCTTTATACTGGTGCTTGATACCCAGCTGATAGCCGTAGGCTTTGCCGATCGTACCGTCCTCACCTGCCCATTCGTCCCAGACATGGCTGCCCAGGTCCGCGATCCTGTTGGACTTTTTCTGCCAGATCCATAGCAGCTCGTCCAGCGCAGACTTCCAGTATGTGCGCCGAAGGGTCATAATCGGAAATTCTTCCTTCAGGTTATAACGGTTGACAACGCCGAATTTTTTCACTGTATGGGCAGGTGTGCCGTCAGCCCAACGGGGACGCACCTCCAGCTCCGTATCATAGAATCCGTTCACCAGAATATCCAGACAGGTTGCCCGGTACAGTTCATCTGCTCTGCTCATAAACTACCCCTCTTATTTTTTCTTTTTATTGTAGCACAAGCTCAGGGGAAATGCTACAGAAAATTTGAATCCTCATAAGCCTGCCTGACATCCTCAAAACAAGCTTGCCTTCTGCCGGGTCAGCAGGCTCAGGTCTGACAGATCCTTCATACTGACCGGCAGCGCACCCATTTGCGTTAATGCCCCCACACCTGCAGTTCCATCATCAAAACCGAACACCGGAGTCCATCCATAACGAAGGTTTTTCATTGTACCGTCCCAGGTTCCGCCTGTTCCGTTTTCACACTGGGCAACCAGCACCGCATCCGCTAACGTATGGATCACCCGGTTTCTGCTTAACGCCCGCTGTGCAGAAAAGCCCGCATCATAGCTGTCCTCCGAAAGATACAACACATTCTTTTGCAGCGGACAGCGATCCAGCCTGTCCGCAACAACGCTGATCACCTGACCGCCAAATTCGACAGCAGCATCCTGCGCCGCACGGTCTGCACCTCTTGCATTTCCGGATACTAAAACATATCCCTGCAATGCCGCCTGCCGTCCCACCTGCCGGGCAAATGCCAAATTCTCCGACTTCAAATCTCTGCTTCCAATCAGCGCAACAGCCGGTTTGTTCAACAGTGTCCGATCGCCCTTTGTCCACAGACAGCCGGGGCAATCGATGCCCAGCCGTGCCCGCAGCCTCTTAGGATACTGTTCCCCCGCTCTGCTTAAAGGAAAGCAGTCCAACATCGCGCCGCGATTCAAATACCACTGCAGCTGCTCTGTTCCTGACAGCAGCTGCAAAATTCTGCGTGCCATTTCCACGCTGTATCCCAATGCGGTCAGTGTGCCCTCCGTTACATCCTCTGAGCCATCGGGATTCTCAAGGGACCGTATCCGGGCGGAGAGGGTGCGAAGCTGCGCCACAGAAAGGATCTTTCGCTCCGGATCTCCCAAATGGCTGGTTAACAGCAGGAATCCCTGCTCCCGGACATTCAACGGAAACGCTTCTTTACAACAGGCGCCTTGATTTCCTCTTCCGTCAGGCTGCCGTCAGCACCCAGAAGCATGGGCTTGATCTGATAATTTGAGAACTTTGCGATCTCATCCAGCTTTGCTTTCTCCGGAAAATTTCCAATAATAGACCACGCAGCACCCTTGCGCTTGGCGCGACCGGTTCTGCCGATCCGGTGGACGTAGTACTCATTTTCCTCCGGAATATCAAAATTCACTACACAGTCCACATCATCCACATCAATACCCCGGGATGCAACATCTGTGGCAATCAGAACAGCCAGCTTTCCGTTCCGATACTTCTGCATCGTTCGTTCTCTCTGACTCTGTCGGATATCTCCGTGAATACAGTCGCAATCTGCCCCCGCCCGCCGAAAATCATCAGACAGTCTTTGACACATATGCTTGGTATTGCAGAAGATCATTACCCGTTCATAGCCCTGTGTGCGAATCAGGCGCAGCACAGTTTCCGCCTTTTCCAGCGGCGTGACCGTTATGGAGTACTGCTCAATATCCGGTCGGTCCTCCCGCTTGGGCTCCACTGTGATCTCCACCTCATCCCGCTGGTACATCCAGGAAACCGTCATAACCTCCTGGGAGATGGTCGCGGAAAACAAGCCCAGATTCTTCCGGTTCTTTACCTTTTCGATAATCCGGGTCACATCCTTGAAAAAGCCCATATCCAGCATCCGGTCCGCTTCATCCAAAACAACTGTCCGAATCTGATCCAAACGGATATTTTTGCGGTTAAAATGGTCCATCAGCCGCCCGGGTGTTGCTACTACGATCTGCGGCTTCTTCTCCAGCTGTTTCGCCTGACCCACAATGCCTGCGCCGCCGTACAGCACCGCCACACGGATGCCATGATAGTAAGTAAGCAATCCCCGAAGCTCATCACCGATCTGAATTGCCAGCTCCCGGGTGGGTGCCAGAATGAGACCCTGCACATCCTCACAGGTTGGGTCTACATGCTCGATCATAGGGATGCCAAAAGCAAAGGTCTTACCCGTTCCTGTGGGCGCTTTCGCGATCACATCCCTCCACTCCATAAACGGCGGGATCGCCTGCTGCTGGATGGTGGTCGGGTAGCCATATCCTTTTTTCTCCAACGCTTTCAGCATTGCTTCAGACAGCCCCAGCTGCTGAAATGTAAGTTCTTCCATTTCGATCTTCCTTCAATCAGTTTTTTCTTATTGTAACAGTTTTTTGCAAATTATGCAACCGTTCAAACAGTTTCGGTTGAGCCCAACCGATCCAACAGCTCAATTTTACGGATTTTCAGAAAACATTCTGTCCCACCAGTGGACAACCCATAAAAAATATGTTATATTTTATTTTGAAATTGTATGTCCTATTTTTAGGAGGCGAGAGTAAAATGGGTAAACTAATTGTAATTGAAGGCACTGACGGTTCCGGCAAGTCTACACAGTTCGGTCTTCTGTCCGAACATCTCAAAAACGACAGCATTGATTTTCGCCGCTTGGTATTCCCCCGGTACGATCAGGAAAGCTCCGCACTGATCCGGATGTATTTGGGCGGTCAGTTTGGCACAAGCCCTTCCGATGTGAACGCTTATGCCGCATCCGCATTCTATGCGGTCGACCGCTATGCCTCCTACAAGATGGATTGGGGTCAATGGTACGAAAACGGCGGACTTGTCCTATCCGATCGGTACACCACCTCCAACGCCGTTCATCAGGCATCGAAAGTCCCGGCAGATGAGCAAGACAGCTACCTGCAATGGCTGTATGACTTTGAATATAAAAAGCTAGGGCTTCCCCGTCCGGACTTAACGCTGTATCTGGATGTTCCAACAGATTTTACAGAGCGGCTTTTACGCCACCGGGAGCAGGATACCAATACCAAGGCAGACATCCACGAGCAGGACACCCAGTATCTGGCAACCTGCCGGCAAACCGGACGCAGCGCCGCGGACTACTACGGCTGGACTGTGATTCACTGTGTCAAGGACGGCGTTATGCGCTCCATCGAAGATATTCATCAGGAGATTTATCAGTACGTCAAAAAGTGCCTGGAGGCTTAAACCATGGTCTATATGTTATTGGGAACAGGCTTTGAAGAAAGCGAAGCGATCGTACCCCTGGATCTGATGCGCCGCGCGGGCATTGAGGTTCTAACCGTTGGCATCAACGGCAAAACTGTATACGGCGGTCATAATATCGGTGTTGTGGCAGACATTACCCTGGAGGAACTGGACCTGACACAGCTTGAAATGATTGTACTGCCCGGCGGTCTTGGGGGCGTAGCCTCCTGCCGGGCAAGCAAGCAGGCAATGGATGCCCTGTCCTTCGCCTGGAAGAACGACAAATATGTTGCCGCTATCTGTGCCGGTCCGACAGTGCTGGCAGATCTGCATATTACAGACGGAAAAAACGCGGTTTGCTACCCCGGCTGTGAAGACAGTATGGGATGTGCCCACGTGCATACGGATGTCGCCTGTATTCAGGACGGAAAGCTGATCACCGGTACTTCTGCAGGCTGCGCTGTTCCCTTTGGTCTTGCACTGATTTCCGCGTTAAAGGGCGCAGCGGCTGCTGAGGCAGTGCAAAGCCAAATTGTCATCCGCTGACTGGAGGTTTACTATGGAAAACGAACACAAAAATTCCCAAAATCCAAATAACGAAAACTGGCTGGACGATATTTTAGGTGCAGCAAAGCCCGTTCAGGAGATCGGTCCGGATGAGCAAGCTGTATCCTCTGCCGGTCTGACCCATCCGGATGATTTAGAACTGGACCGGATTATGAAAGAGGTCCTGCAGTCATCAAACATTGAGCAAACCCCTGAATCAGAGGAATTTGCTGAACCGGACGCGCCGACGCAGCAGTTTACCCCGCCGCAGGAAGAAGCGCCCGCTGTTCCCGAGCCCACCCCCACCCCGCCGGCAGAGGAGCAGCCTGCAGCCGCCACACCTGTTCGTAAAGGGCGTCCTGCGCCCAAAAAGGGCTACGGGCTGTTGGGTATCCCCCATATTTTATCCACTGTCATTTGGCTGCTGATCATCCTTGCCGTAGGCGTCTCTCTTGGCAGAATGCTTTGGGTCTGCTGCGCCGATGTAATGGCCTTCGATAAAGAATCCCGGGAAGTGATCATCACCATTACCGAAAACGACAACATCGATACCGTTTCTGACAAGTTGGGAAAAGCAGGACTGGTCCGCTATCCGGGGCTGTTTAAACTCTTTGCCCAGATCACCGGAAAGGACGACAACATCAGCACCGGCACCTTTACCCTGAACGCCCATTTGGACTACAATGCTATGATCAATTCTATGGGTTCTCATTCCACCAGCCGGGAAGAAGTGGATATCATGTTCCCCGAAGGCTACAACTGCGCACAGATCTTCCGGCTATTGGAGACAAAGGGCGTGTGTTCTGTAGCCGACCTGGAAGCGTATGCTGCCAACGGCGAGCTGGATGATTACTGGTTCCTGGAGGGTGTGCAGCGAGGCGATAAATACTGTCTGGAGGGCTATCTGTTCCCGGATACGTATACCTTCTACACCAACGACGATCCTGAACGTGTTCTTGAAAAGTTCCTCGATAACTTTGGTAACCGTTTTACGGATGTCATGAAGGCCAAGCTGGAGCCTCTGAATAAGCAGCTGGCCTCTGTTTTGGCCTCTCGGGGATATGGCAAAGACTATATTGAAGCGCATAAGATCACCATCCGGGAGATCGTGATCATTGCGTCGATGATTGAAAAGGAAACCTCCGGTGATGACGAGAGCTACACCATTTCCTCTGTTATTTATAACCGTCTGACAAATCCGGGTAATTATCCCCATTTGAATATTGATGCCACGCTGATCTACGCTCTGGACGGCAATATCGACCCGGAGACCGGAAAGACCAAGCCTTTAACACAAAAAGACCTGGAAATGGACCACCCCTACAACACCTATGTGCAAACCGGCCTGATCCCCGGCCCCATCTCCAACCCGGGCAGAAACAGCCTGGACGCAGCACTGGATCCGTCGGACACCGGCTACTATTTCTATGTATTTAATCCCAAAGCCGGTGAGCACCTCTTTGCTAAAAACAAATACGATCACGATAAGAATGTAAACTATGTAGAATCTCTGGGTTGATTTTAATGAAGAAACTGGAATTATTAAGCCCCGCAGGCGATATGGAGCGGCTGAAAATGTCTGTGCTCTACGGTGCTGACGCCGTATATTTGGCAGGTACGGATTTTGGCATGCGTTCCTTTGCCGGAAATTTTACCCCTGAGGAATTACCTATGGCTGTCCGCTTTGCGCACAGCCACGGGGTCAAGGTTCATGTAACAGTCAACACCATGCCTCGTAATGACGAAGTGTCTGCACTGCCTGCATATCTGGAATCCCTTCAGGATGCAGGCGTAGACGCGCTGATCCTGGCGGATCTGGGCGCATTTTCCCTCGCAGGCAAATACGCCCCCAAATGCCAGCGTCATATCTCCACCCAGCAGTCCATTGCAAATTACGAATGTGCAAAAGCCTGGTATGAGCTTGGTGCTCAGCGGGTGGTGCTGGCTCGGGAACTGAATTTGGAGGAGATCCGCACCATTCGCGAAAAGACACCAAAGGAGCTGGAAATCGAAACCTTCGGTCACGGTGCTATGTGTGTAAGCTACTCCGGTCGGTGTCTGCTCAGTAACTATATGACCGGACGGGACTCCAACCGGGGCGCGTGCGCCCAGCCCTGCCGGTATCAGTACGCCCTGATGGAAGAAAAACGCCCCGGCGAGTTTTTCCCTGTTTACGAAGACGAAAAAGGCACTTACATTCTCAACTCCCGGGATATGTGTATGATCGACCATCTGCAGGAGCTGACAGATGCAGGTGTAGACTGTATCAAAATTGAAGGTCGGGCAAAATCCGCCTACTATGCCGCCATTGTTACCGGCGCATACCGGCACTGCATTGACGATCTAGCCGCCGGACGTCCTATTGATCCGGTGTGGCGGGATGAAGTGGAGCGCGTCTCTCACCGGATCTACTCCACAGGCTTTTATTTTGGGCAGCCCGGTCAGTATACTGAACATTCCCGGTACATCCGTCAGTGGCAGATCTGCGCCATCGTCAAAGACTGCAACAAGAACGGGCTTGCCCTATGTTCTCTGCGAAACAAATTCTCCCAAGGTGACCTATTGGAAGCCGTCGGTCCGGACCTGAAGCCTTTCTCTTTTTCCGTACCCACTATGAAAGCCTCAGACGGAAGTATGCTCTCTGAACCAAGGACCCCCCAAATGGAATTTTACATGCAGCTTCCCCATCAGGTCCCCGCCTATACCATCCTGCGTAAGCAGGCGGATCTTTCCGCTAAATAGCAAAAGGTGCTGTCCTATTTTACAGGACAGCACCTTCGTATTATCTTCTAAACTTCTCACAAAGACTGTTCAGCTGATTTGTCAGCTTGGCAAGCTCCTTATTGGGCGCGCCTTTCATCGCCTCGATCAGTTTGCTTACTCGTTTTCCGGCATCTGCCAAACGGTTATAGACCTCATTGGCCCGTTTTGTGCCGCTCTTACTGATCCGAACCGGAATTCCCTTTTGGAAGCACTCCCCAGTGATCAGATCGTATCCGTCGCCACTGTAAGGCGCAACTGCCGGGAAGCCCAGCCGTGCCTGCACTGTATGCACAAAACTGTCACAAACTGCATCGTCACCGTGATTTACAAACACCTGCTTCGGCACGTTCGTCATACTCCCAAGCCAGTCAAGGAGCATATCCCGGTCAGCATGGCCGGAAATACCATCCATCTCCTGAATATTGGCATGGACCTGAATTTCTTCTCCGAATAGCTTTACAGAAGCAGCACCGTCGGTCAGCTTCCTGCCAACCGTTCCAACAGCCTGATAACCTACAAACAGGACGGTGCACTCTTTCCGCCACAGATTATGCTTCAGATGGTGGCGGATGCGCCCTGCTTCACACATACCGGAAGCAGACAGAATCACCTTAGGCTCTTGATCAAAATTGATCATTTTGGATTCTTCAGAAGTTACAGACAGCTTCAAATCCGGGAAAGAAATCGGATTGATCCCCTGTTTTAGCAGGTCCAGCGTCTGCTGATCATAATAAGCAGTCATATCCTCTGAATAGATCCGGGTCGCTTCCACAGCCAAGGGGCTGTCTACATACACAGGAAAGCCTTCATGCCCCCGGATTACACCGCTGTCTTTGATCATACGCAGTAAAAACAGCAGCTCCTGGGTCCTTCCTATGGCAAAGGACGGGATCACCACATTACCACCCCGGTCAAAGGTCTCCTGCAAGATCCGGGTAAGCTGACCAATATAATCCGGGCGCGCGCCGTGAAGCCGGTCACCGTAAGTGGATTCTACCACCACATAGTCTGCGTTTTCGGGCTTCTGCGGGTCGCGGATCAGCGGTCTGTCAATGTTTCCGAGATCACCTGAAAACAGCAGTGTCCTGCACGCATCCCCCTCCTGAATCGTCAGATAAATACTGGCAGAGCCCAGCAGATGACCCGCATCCAGAAAACGGGCTGTAATTCCTTCGCAAACTGCTACCGCTTCTCCATAGGAACAGCCTTGAAACTGCCGTATGGTCTGCTCCGCATCGGCAACAGTATAGAGCGGTACATAGCCGGGCTCACCGGAACGCTGTGCTCTCCGGTTGCGCCATTGGGCCTCTGATTCCTGAATGTGCGCCGAATCCCGCAGCATAATGCTGCACAGTCTTGCGGTAGCCTCTGTGCTGAAAATAGCACCTTTATAACCTCTTGCAACCATAGACGGCAGCATACCGGAATGATCGATGTGCGCATGGGTCAGCAAAATCACATCCACCTCATTGGGTGACACCGGCAGCTGGCAGTTTTCATAGGTATCGCCGCCCTGCTCCATGCCGCAATCCACCAGAATTTTCTTCCCGCAGACCTCAAGAAGTGTGCAAGAGCCGGTCACTTCGTGTACTGCGCCTAAAAATGTTATTCTCACCAGAGCACCTCCTCTAAAAAAACACAATTGGGCGTTCAAAGCAGGACCCACCCGTTTTGAACGCCCAAGGATCAGCATGACCGCTTCAGATCAGTCCAGCAGTTTTTTTACAGCATCGAGCTGAACAGGCTTATCCATCAAAGCCATTAGTGCCAAAATTACATAAACAACGTTTTTAAGCAGCACTACAATGCTATAGAAGAAGTTCGCAATATTATGTATAATGTTGACATTAACATATACACGGAAGATATTCAACGCAGATGTGAAAATCTCTACAACATCAGGCAGCAGTCCGATCAGAAACTGAATCAGCGCACAAGCGATCAGGGTCAGCAGGGCTGTAACAGCAGAAATCCGCAGTGACTCATCCCTTTCGCACAGCATGACATAACCAAACGCCAGCAGGCCCACAGTATAGCCGCCAAACATAAACAGCAAAAACACCAAGGCACTTGCATACTTAACCGGCAAGCCGAGCTTTGTTTTTTCCATATAGATTCCTCTTTCTTGATATGAATGATCGGTCTTTGCTGGTTCTATTATAACACATCCCCAATTACAGTCAATATTTTTTACATATATTGCACGGAATTAACAGGGGCAAATCACACCGCAGGCTATTTTTTCACCGGAAGCTCCTGCCGGCTGGGTATGCAGATCATCCGGATGATCGTGAATCACCACTGTTCGTCCCAGGATCTGCTGCATGGAAAACCGATCGGTCAGCACTGCCAAAAACGCTTTTCCGCAGCAGGAAAACAGCGGCGGCAGATCTCCTGGGTGGCTTGGATGCAGCTGTCCGCCCGGATTATAATGTCCACCGGTCTGTTCAAAATTTGATCCGCCGCAGCTGTTTCCCTCATGGATATGCAAGCCAAAAATTCCGGTTTCACTGTCCGGAAGTCCACAAAGATCCGCTACCACCAACACGCCGTTGCCCGTCTCGTAAAACTTAACTGTGCCGTACACGCAAGGTGCATCATCTCCACCGCGTACCCGCGCAATTCCACAGGGTCTTTCTCCGGGAATACACATAAAATCACCTCTTTGCAGTATATGCAGCAGCTTGCTTACCGGTTCCAACCGTTTGCTTGTCCAACACTTTCATTTCGTGCAAAATCTCATCATTGCAGCGGGTAAAAGCTGTAAAAAAACCTTGCTTTTACCAAACTGGAGTGCTATTATTGAACTATAAGGAGGTGAAACAATATGGATATGCTGAAAAAATTCTTCCCCTATTCCTTTGGAGAAAAGCAAAATGTCACCGCACTTGTGATCAACATTATCGTGTATATTGTTGTGGGTGCTGTTGCGGGTCTGCTGATCGGTCTGCTGTCCTGGATCCCCGTTCTGGGCGTGCTGATCGGTCTGGTTGGAGGTCTGATTGACCTGTATGTATTGATCGGTCTGGTCCTCTCCATTCTGGACTACTTAAAGGTTCTGAAGTAAAAATGTTAAAGAACGGAGATGTTAAACGTCTCCGTTCTTAACGTTTTATATGCCCAATTTCCAAAAGAAAGGAACCGGACACTACTCACAGCTTCTCCTTTGGAGGTGTTGACTGTGCTTTGATTATTATTGAGCTTTCTGGCAACCTGCTCCGCAATACTTGTGTCCTTCTTTACGGAATTGCATCAGTTGAGCATAAATCTAATGGTATTTTCCCGTCTTTTTTCCTCATATTGGTCTTTAATCTGCTTTTTTAAGCAGAAAAATCTGCGGAATTACAAGCAACGCAGAAGCCGGTAAACTAATTAATTTAATAATAGATACCGTAAGCCCCCATAAAAGTATTTGTATTATTTTCCACCCCCTTTGACACTATTCAACTATATTTTATCTGACTGTATATACAATTTCAAACGCACTTTCGACAATTTTCTCTGTGCCTCATGCAATTTCAAAGCTTATCTTTTGTTCTCTGCCAATTCCAATTACTTTATCTTGAAAATCTGCTCTTGTACCCCAACCACGATAAGCTGTTGCAGACCATTGATAAGGCTTTGACACGCCTATGCCCCTTAACGCATCCGGCCAAGCCATAGGGTCTGCGCGTTCTACAATTTTATATCCTTTATAGATATTTTGAGGTGTATCAAAAAGATCACAGGTATTAACTATTTCCGCAATATCAGATAGATCTCCAATCTTTAGAGTATACGGTTCTTCATACACTCTGTCAGGGTCCTCCGCCGCAAGCCGCTTCAGTCGTTCCTGATCGTGCAGATAGGCAATCCGCCATTCTTTCTGCCACGCAAAAGGAAGCAGCTTATCAAAGCAATCTGTCCTGTTTCGGATTGTATTATGCGGCAAGTAATTTATAGGGCCGGCCATACAATAGTCTCCCTGTTCCTTCGCCTTTTCAAATACTCGATTCAGGAATTCTTCTGCATTGATAATCCGAACCGCATAATCACCGTAATTTCTCATCCGCGCGTCAAACCGTTCTGCTTGATGCTTCTGAGTATTATAGTGATGCATGACCATACATAGCAAATTGCAATACTTATAGGCTTCAAGCCGATAACGCACAGACCCACTTATAACAGACTGGAGCTGCTGTGGCAGCAGTGATTGATTTGGTTCCTGCATCCGAACAGTTCCCTCATTGTAATCCCGCTGACTTTCAAAGCCATTAGCCCAAAAATATCCAAGAGCACTCATATAGATATTTCCCTTGAGAAAATCCTCCGCAAAATCTTTTCTCATAAAGCGATACAAATCGACCATTACTTTTGTCCTCCTTACGCCTCCACAGCTTCCCTGCGTATTCATTTTGCTATTTACAGAACAACTTGTTGATATACTTATCACCAAAGTATCTTCTGCTGGTAATTCATTTTTTACATCATCACAAGCTTGTATATATTATACACTTAGTGTTAACAGAAGCAACCACGATCCTCTACTTCGATACAAAGCTCCAAAACTGTTTTTCGCCGGTATATTGTATAAACACACACCTTCGGCGTGATGATATACAGTCATTTGGACTGATGAGATACAACAGGGGAAAGCCGTGTTGATGATATGCCATTGCTTTCGCAATGGATAAAAAACTCTCGTTCCGAAGAACGAGAGTTTTTTGGGTCTACTGACCAAAAAAGAACTGGTCAAAAACCGTGATTTTCTTTATTCAAATTCTAATATGTAAGTTGCAGTAGAATGCTCTGTTGTACCAGTACATTCTAACTCAAGCCTTGTATCATACCAATGAATCTTTTTAATATTATATTCATATAGCCCAGCACCATCATTATGAATCGAAATGGATTCTTCATCAACCGTTTTTCCGTTAGAATTAACAACCTTAATTTGCGCTCTAACGGGACCAAAAGGCCACGAAGGAGAACCTACTTGATAAAGGATAAATTCATACTCACTATCAGGACTGTTTTCTCGATATATTTCTCTTTTTTCAAAATGTTCTGCATAAATTAAAAGCGAAACAAAAGAAAATATCGCAACCAATATAATAACAATCAATGCTATAATTACAACTTTGAGTTTCTTCATATAATCACCGCCTTGGGTGTATTATATGCTTGTGTCAAATTAGAGACAAATTAGCCCTTGGCTCCCTCTGACGAGGGAGCTGTCAGCGAAGCTGACTGAGGGAGAGAAAACTACCCCTCCGTCAAAACTTCGTTTTGCCACCTCCCCTGACAAGTGGCGGCTCTTATTTTCAACTTGTGGCAGTCATTTCCACAAGTTGAATTTTCCGCATAACAACAAGCTTTTTCTTTAATTTAATATAACATTTTTTATTGTTATTTTCAAGTTATATATGTAAATAAAGTTATCCCGAAAATACGAGATAACTCTATTTTTGATGGTATGACAAAAATCATACCGACACACCCAAAATCATACCACAAGAAATGCAGTTGAAAACTTTGTTTTTAAGCAGTAAAACCGCCGAAAGTATGACAGTTATTCCTGTCTTGCCTCATATAATCATAATGAACACTTGAAATCATTATGAAAAAATGATATAATTTAGAAAAATTAATAACACCTTACGGAGGTACAAGATGAGAGAATTTACGGCTGTCAGTTTGTTCTGTGGTGCCGGTGGTCTTGATATGGGATTCCATCGTGCAGGTTACAAAACCATCTGGGCAAACGATTTTGACAACGATGCCTGTAAAACTCATCGGAACTGGAGTAAGGCAACTGTGGTCTGCGGAGATATTTCAAAAGTAGATTATTCTGCCATACCTATGTCCGATGTTATGTTGGGTGGGTTTCCTTGTCAGGGATTTAGTTTAAGTGGACCGAGAAAAATTGATGATTCCAGAAATGTGTTGTACAAGCACTATGTGAAATTGGTTCGCCAAAACAAACCAAAAGCATTTGTCGGTGAAAATGTCAAGGGTCTTTTAACAATGGGTAATGGCAAGATTATTGATGCCATCATAGCTGATTTTGCTGAATGTGGTTACGATGTATATTATAAATTAGTGAATGCCAAAAACTTTGGTGTTCCTCAAGACCGTGAACGAGTAATCATTGTGGGTTTTAGAAAAGATCTACATATTAAAGGCTTTGAATTACCAGATACCAATGGCGAAACAATGACACTACGTGATGCTATCGGCGATATGCCAGATGCTAAACCAAGTGAGGTTTGCGATGCATCCTATTCATCTAGATATATGTCCCGTAATCGCAAACGAGATTGGGATGAGGTGGCATATACTGTTCCCGCTATGGCAAAACAGGTTACTCTGTGGCCTGGTTCGCCCGATATGGTGAAAAAGGACAAAGACCTGTGGGAGTTCGGTACAGGTGGTGAAACTCGCCGCTTGAGCTGGCGAGAGGTCGCCGCCATCCAAACATTCCCCAAGGATATGGAGTTCTTCGGCGATTTAACAAGTATATATAAACAAATAGGTAATGCCGTTCCTGTAAAGTTGGCAGAGTTTGTTGCTAACTACATAAGACCTTATCTGGAACAGGCTGACCAGTAAAGAGGTTGATTATGGCGCTATCAAACACAGAATATGGCAAGGCATACGAATATGCTTGTCTTATAGCAATTAGAGAACACCTAACTGGTAAAACAGATGGTGATATTACCATTCAAGAATCGGATGCACTACAAACGGCCAAAACCGCTTTTGAAAAAGCAGAAAAGGAAGGTCTGTCCGATAAACTGGTAAAGGCAGCGAATGCGGCTGCAAGGGTGATTATTCGCCTTGAACCGCAACTTGAATATGGTAATGGTTCTCTTAATCTAGTTATACAAACAGATGCACAGGGCATCGCTGGTGATGTTCGTGATGTGGTCTGTGTTCGTAGAGCAAACGGATGGGAAATTGGTATTTCTTGCAAACATAATCACCATGCCGTAAAACATAGCAGATTGTCTGCAACAATAGATTTCGGCCAAGAGTGGGTCGGAGTTCCTTGTTCGCAACAGTATTTTGATGCAGTTGTTCCACTCTTTAATGAGTTAAGGGATATGAGAGCGAATGCAGTTGAAAACGGCGAACCGCTCCCATTGTGGAACGATATACCAGATAAGGCAGAGCGATATTATGTTCCTGTTCTCAATGCCTTTTTGGCTGAATTAAAAAGACTTGCAGACAATAATCCAGATGTGCCGAGTAAACTTATTGAATACCTGCTCGGTCGCTATGATTTTTACAAGGTCATTACGGATGACAGACATAAAACAACAAGGGTTGAAGCAATCAATATCGCAGGTAATCTCAATAAATCCGCAAATGGTCATCGCTCCATTGTGGATGTTGCAAAACTGAAATTACCCACTAGATTTTATCATATGGGTTTTGTTCCAGATTCCGACAATAAACTTGAAATTGTTTGTGATGAGGGATGGACTTTAACGATGCGAATACATAATGCATCCAGTAAAATTGAACCGTCTCTAAAATTTGATGTGCAGTTGGTATCTCTACCATCATCTATTCACGCACAAGTAGAGCCTTGGTGATTAAGCGGAGCAATTTGCTCCGCTTAATTTTTGTCCCTATTGTAGCAAAACCATAGCACAAAAGCAGTAGAGGTACAATAATTATTCATTATTCATCCGCGAAGCGGCTTCATTTTTCATTATTTATTTGAAAATCCGTTCTCGTTAATGAATAATGAATGATGAATATTGAAAAATGAATAATACAAACAAAAATCCGTCCTCATACGAGAACGGATTTTCGTTTGGAGGTACCGCCCAGATTTGAACTGGGGAATGAGAGTTTTGCAGACTCTTGCCTTACCACTTGGCCACGGTACCATACAATATTATATTATGAAATTAGGAACGCTATGCGTTCCTAATTTCTTTTGGAGCGGGTGACGAGGCTCGAACTCGCTACCTCCACCTTGGCAAGGTGGCGCTCTACCGGATGAGCTACACCCGCA
>JAFSDV010000004.1 GCA_017436035.1 Oscillospiraceae bacterium
ACGATCAACACAGAGGATTATTTTGTTACCGGTGTGATCCAAAATCAGAGCATCAACAACCTGATCTACAAAGATGGCTATCTGATCGGCAGCACCACCATCTACGGCGGCTCCGGTTCTACACCGGCTTCGGGCAATGCCTGCCTGTTTGTTTATGATGTAGACGGGAAGCAGGTCGTGGCAACCTATGATGTGACAAGCTTCATCAGCGGTCTGACTACACCGGTGAAATTCATTGACGCCCTTGCGGAAGATCCGGATGTTGACGGAAAGTTCTGGGGCGTTGTTTCCGATACCCTGTTCTCCTTCAATGTAGATCCGGATACCAAAGCGATCACCGGTATCGACGAAGAGCTGTCCCTGGGCAAGAATAAGTATACAGCCCACATTACCAACTGGGACAGCCGGGATATTCTGTTCGACGGAGATTTTATGTATGTGTCTTTCGGTCAGAACGGCACTTATATGATCGAGCGAGAGGATGTGCAGAATTACGTGAAGCTGTCTGATGCCAAGACCAATCAAATGGTGCAGGCGGCTGACGGAAATATCTACTACATTGACAATTCTTCGGATCTGAAGGTTCTGAGGGTGGCAGATGCGATTCAAAATGTCAAGGATGAAAACGGCTTGTCCAAGGTGACTGCACTGATTGCAGCCCTGCCTGATGCGGAGGATGTTCTGTTAAAGGATGAAGCAGCTGTTGTCAAAGCGCGCGAAGCCTACGAAGAGCTGTCTGCCGCGGCAAAGGCGCAGGTGGATATTACAAGACTCCAGGCGGCGGAAGAGCAGATCGCTTGGTTGAACAACGGCAATGTGCGGCTGAAGTATGCGTTTGGTCAACAGCTGGGAAGCGTGCGCGGTTTAGACGCGGCGTGGCCTGGGAGCGAAATCCCGCTGAGCGATGAAGCGGATTTGGCTGCCGGATGTCAGAAAAGTGCCTTTTTGAATATGAGTCAGGGTCGTGGTTTTGACGCTTACTATACAGCTTCCGCGAGAAAAATCTTGATTCGGCTCAACCAGACAAAGGGTGTATGGGCGGCGATAAAGCTTTATGGTGTTGAGGATGGTACATATGACTTGTCCTTTGATGCAACATTTAATGCTGACACAACACTTTATGTGACCACTCCTGCTGCTTATAGTGAGAAGCTCGCAGCCTTTGAAGATACATTTAAATCAACGTTTACTGCCGGTACTGACAGCAGTACGCGTGTGGCAACTTCTCTTCCTAGCAAATTCACAAGTGTTGCTGCCTTGGGGACTGCTGCCACAACAGCCAACGATGTTGTTTTTGAAGGCGGCAATGGAGAATATGTGCTCATCTTCGAAACCACAAAGGCTATTGAATTGCGCGGTCTGATTATGAACGGTGTGTTGGCGGCTGAGCCGGAGATTGAAAATCCTGCTGTAACGGTGGGCGGACAGAAATACGCTACTGCCGCGGAAGCACTGTCTGCGATCGAGTCAGCTCCTGCCGGTACAAGTGTCATCATCCATCAGAATCTGACCTTGCAAGAGGATCTGACAACCGATGCGGATATGATTGTAAGTATGAATGTGACGGTAGATCTGAAAGGAAAGAATCTGACTGCCGGAACGATCGATATTGCAGGTGGATTGATCGATACCTCTGCACAGCCCGGTCTGCTGACTGCGAACATTGGTGTCTGCGCAGGCAACAACAACGGATACCTGCCGTTGAATGACGGTATCAGCGGCGGAAAGAGACTGTATCAGATCAACACCCAGTCTTTGGGCTTTGACGGTCGGACGGAGGATACCTGCGAATTTGGCTTCCATACGGACTTCACGCTGGACGATGCCTATGACTATATCGGCAACATGGGGATCGCCGTGCAGATGTCTTGGAAGAAGAACGGTGTCTCGGACAGCGCAACAGCAACGGCTGAGGAGACCTTTGTGGAACGGTGGGCGCAGAATGTCCGTGAGGAGCAGGAAGTGGATATTGCTGTTACTGTAGAAGGGATGACGGGACTTACCGATTTTGAACTGATACCGGTGGTAACAGCAAACAACGTAACGGTTGCGCTGAATCCTATTGTACTGCCTTGATGGAAATTGAATAAATGAAGGGGCGTTGCCAATTTTTGCAACGCCCCCCTTAAAATTATGATTTTGAATTGCAGGGACGACCGTCACCGCCGCTCGCGGTAAGATGTGCGGGGGAAACGAAAAAAGAGCGTAGGATATTTATAAATTTGACAGAGGGCTTGTGCTATTATATCTGTGAATTGTAATAATGCCTAGGTTTGTACATATTCGTAAATTCTCTTGATAAATATTGGCTAAAAAGTTGCAATTTTCCCGATTTCTTTTGACACAGGGATCTTTATTTCGTGCATAAGAGCGGCTGTATGGAAAGGAAGCTGCACCGCGGGGCGGGCGGGCAACCGGCTTTCTCGCTGTGTGTATTCCTTTTCAGGCGCAGCTCTCAGCAAATATTATTTATTTTATTGTTGGAGGTAAACAATGATGAAGAGAAGCAAGTCCCTTGTGGCGTTGCTGCTGGTGCTCTGCATGGCGATGACATTCGTCGTGCCCGCAACCTTCGCTGCCACAGAAACAATCAGTTTTGACTTTGGTAACAGCGACGCAGCTGGCCAATATCGTGCTTCTGCGGCTACTGTGCCCGCATCCCCCATCCTGCTGAGCGGTACTGCGGCGCACACCAACAACGCATACCTGCTGAACTGTAACAGCGGTCGCGGATTCAATATTGCTGGTTCCGTTGTATCTTTCCGTTCAAATGCTACAAAATGGTGGTTTGCTGTTAAGCTTTGCGACATCAAGGCTGGCACTTACGATTTGACACTGTCTGCAACGCTGAAAGAAGCGAGCAGTAACGGCGGCGGTAAAGCCTTGGTTTACTTCGTGACCGAGGATGCGTACAATGCTGCGTTCGTATCTACTGGTGCGTCGGCTGATATTGGTTCTCTTGCTGTTGATAAAAACAGTTCCAATGTAGAATTGGTAGATGCGGTTAAAGGAAGCGCAGCTGCATCCTTTACGGTTGGTGGAGACTATACACAAACTTCTTGGAGTAAGACTGATATTAATATTCCTGCCGATGGAAATTATGTTATGATCTTCAGAACTTCTGTGGCGGGTGCTATTGATCTGTCCGGTCTGGAAATGACCCGCGAGGTTGCTGATCCTGCTGTTGCAAAGATCGGCGACACCCCATATCCCACTCTGGCTGCGGCTCTGGAGGCTGCTCAGTCCGGCGACGAGATCGATCTGGCTGCTGACATTGCTGATGCCGGTGATTTCACCATCGGTTCCGGTGTTACTCTGGACCTGAACGGCAAGAACCTGTCCGCCGGCACCATCGCTGTTTCTCCCAGCGGTGTTCTGAAGGATTCCGCATCTACCGGTATTCTGACTGCTACCGTCGAAGCTACCGGCGACAACGGCGGCTGGCTGCCTCTGATCAACGGTAACGGCAAGACTCTGTATAAGGTCAACACTACTTCCTTGGGTCGCGCAGCTGTTGATGCTGCTTCCGCAAAGTTCGCTTTCAATGTCCACTTCGAGAATGAAGCTGCTTACGCTCTGGTTGAAGGTGATCTGATTAAGGTCGCAATGATTTGGGATGGCGCTACTGAGAATACATACGCCAATTCTCCTGAGTTCGTTAACGGCTGGGCAACCAGCAAGAACGGCGGCGACAACAATAAGGACATCGTTGTAACTGTTTCTGGTCTGGACAGTGTTGAAGGCTTTAAGCTGACACCTGTTGTGGCAGTCAATGGTGTGACCATCAACCTGGCAACCATTGCTCTGTAATTAGAAGGAGGATGTGAATATGAAGAAAGTATTTGAGCAGCCTATTGTAAATCTGGAGAGCCTGCAGGCTTCCGAGGCTGTTATGGCTGAAGTTACCGATTGGGATTTGTTTGACTGGTCAAGCAGCACCGGTAATTAATTGAAAAAAGGGCGCGTTGGATTTCCAACGCGCCCTAATTTTGTATGTAGGGGCGGCGATTCTGTCGCCCATCGTTGCGTTTACAGAACGGTGATCGTTTCGGGTGACACGATGCTCGCCCACACGCAAAGGACGCAGGTATTTTGATAAAATTACATTCCTTATTCTGATGGGGCGTGCATACCACGCCCCATCTTAGGATTTACACTGAAAGTATTTCTTGCTTTTTTGCGGAATTATCAGTATAATAAAGTGATAAATTTTAACTATAACAGAAGGAGTCACAGCCGTGTATCTTAAATCATTGGAAGTGCAGGGATTCAAATCCTTTCCGGATAAGACAATGATCCGTTTTGGTGATGACATTACTGCGATCGTAGGTCCGAACGGCTCCGGTAAATCGAATATTTCTGATGCAATCCTGTGGGTTATGGGTGAACAGAGCACCAAAACCCTGCGTGGCGCAAAGATGGAAGATGTGATCTTCGGCGGTACACAGAAGCGGGCGGCAGTGGGCTTCGCAGAGGCTACGCTGACCTTGGATAATACCGACCGGGCACTGTCTTATGACGCAGATGAAGTGATGGTTACCCGCCGTTATTACCGCAGCGGTGACAGTGAGTACTACATCAACCGCCAATCTGCCCGTCTGCGGGATATCCATGAACTGTTTATGGATACCGGTTTGGGCAGAGAGGGCTATTCCAACATCGGTCAGGGCAGGATCGACGAGATCCTCTCTCTGAAAAGCGCGGACCGGCGTGAGATCTTTGAGGAAGCGGCAGGTATCTCCAAGTACCGCCACCGTAAGGAAGAGGCAGAGCGGAAGCTGCTGCATACGGAGGATAATCTGACCCGGATCGGGGACAAGGTTTCTGAGCTGGAGCTGCAGCTGGAGCCGCTGAAGATTCAGTCTGAGAAAGCCAAAAAGTATTTGGAATTTAAGGATGAGCTGCAGGGGGTCGAGGTGGCGGTTTGGCTGGACAGGCTGGAAAAGCTGTCTGCCGATGCCAAGAAGGCGGAGGAGGATTTTGCGTCCGCTTCCTTTGTGCTGCAGCAAGCCCATGAGGATTTGGATAAGCTGTACGCGCGCTCTGAGGAGCTGGGCGCGGATCTGCGCAGCCGTGATGAAGCTCTGGAGAATATCCGGGTGAAGGTCAGTATGCTTGAGGGAATCCATCAGCAGCTGGAGGGTCAGATCGCGGTTTTGCAGAGCAATATGGACAACAACGACGGGAACATTCGCCGCATTGAAAACGAAATGCAGGGCGTGGATGACCGCAGCGGTGGAATTGCTGCGCAGATGGAGCAAGCTTCTGCCCGTATCGTACAGCTGCAGGCGGCTGCGGAGGAAAACCGGAGCAAGTATGCAAAGCTGCAGCAGGAGCTGGCAGCAATGACCAGCTCTGCCCAGGGTATGACCCGGCAGTTTTTGGAGCTGCGCACCAAGGAAAGCGAGCTGACAGCGGACCTTGCAGGCCGTGAAGCAGATGTGCGCAGTCTGGAGGTTTCGTTGCAGGAAAGCAGCGGTCGCGTCCAGCAGCTGAAGGCAGATGTGCAATCCGGTGAGGACCGTCGGAATATGGCACAAAAGGAGCTGGAAGGCTGCTGCAGGGAGTTGCAGAAGGCGCAGGAGGATATTACTGCTGCCAATAACGCCATTGCCGGCTATACAATCCGTGAGAACAACCGGATCAAAAAGCGGGATGAACTGAGCAACCTTGTTCGGGAGCTTACATCCCAGCTGGACAGCGTACAGGCAAAATTAAAGGTGTTCCGTGCTATGGAACGGGACTATGAAAGCTATCAGAAATCCGTCAGGATGGTGATGCAGGAGGCCCAGCGGGGTGCGCTGCGGAATATTCACGGTCCGGTTTCCCGGCTGATCCGCACCGATGACAGCTATACGGTTGCTGTAGAAATCGCCCTTGGGGGCGCTATGCAGCAGATCGTTGTAGACGGGGAAGCTGACGCAAAGGCAGCTATCGCGTTTCTGAAAAGAACCGGCGGCGGTCGTGCAACCTTTCTGCCGATCTCCGCGATTCGGGGCAAGAGCCTGAAGGAGAGCGGGTTGGGAAGCTGCCCCGGCTTTGTGGGGATCGCATCCAGCCTTGTCAGCTTTGATCAGACCTATGGGCAGATCGTAGAGAACCTGCTTGGCAGGACGGTGATCGTGGAAACCATCGACCATGCCATTTTGATGGCAAAGAAATACGAGGGTCGGTTTAAGATCGTCACACTGGACGGTCAGGTAGTGAACCCCGGCGGTTCGATGACCGGCGGCAGCGTCAATAAAGAGGCAGGCATCCTGAGCAGAGCCAACGAGCTTGAAAAGCTTACCGTCCGGGAGCAGGAGCTTTCGGAACAGCGTGCCGATGCAGAAGCACAGCTGCAGGAAGCCCAGCGGTCACTGGATCAGGCACAGTTCCAAATGAAAGCGGCTGCCGATCAGCTGCGTCAGGCACAGGATCAGGTGCTGCTGCTTCAGGGACAGCAGAAGCAGCACGAGATCCTGCTTCAGGCGATCTGTGATGCGCTGGATAATGCCCGCCGGGAGCAGGAAGCCTTGGAGGGACGTGAAAGCACAGATCGGGCACGTTACGTGTCCCAAAAAACCAAGATCGAGGTGTATTCTGCGGAGCTGGAACGGGTCAAGGGCAGCATTGCCGCACTGGAAGTCAGCCAGGGAGAAGCGGAGGCTGTTACGGAGAATATTACCCGCCGTATGACGGATCTTAAGGCAGAGGAAGCGGCAATGGAGGCGGAAATTGCAGCCGCGCAAACCCATATCCGGGATCTGCAGCAGCTGTGCGCGGATATGGAGGGGGATCGGGAGAAAAAACTGCTGCTGATCGATACCATCCGTCAGGATAATCTGCGGTTACAGGAGCAAATCGAACAGCTGAAGCGACGCCAGACGGAAAACAGCGAAGAAACCCAGTCCATGCGGCAGGAACGGCAGCAGGCACTTGCCCAGCGTGTGGAAACTGAGGCGGAAAAGACCCGCGCGGAACGGCAGTCCCAGGAAAAGAGTAAGGACATTTTGAATATGGAGCGTGCCTGCGCACTGCTGGAGGGCAAAAAGGAAAATGCCGCCATTGAGGAGCGCAACACCATTGACCGGCTGTGGGATACTTACGGTCTGACGCCCAGCACCGCGGTGGAAAAACGGGGACAGATCGAGTCTGTAGCGGCAGGAAACCGGCGGATCGCGGAACTCAAACGCAAGATTTCCGGCTTGGGAACACCCAATTTGGGTGCGATCGAGGAATACGCCCGGGTCAATGAACGGTATACATATCTGACCGGTCAGCGGGACGATGTGCTGGTGTCCAAAAAAGAGCTGGAGGGCATTATCAAGGATATTACCCAGGAGATGACTGCCATCTTTGTTACGGAATTTGCCAAAATCAATGAGTATTTTGGTGTCGTCTTTGAGGAAATGTTCGGCGGCGGTAAGGGTCAGCTGATTCTGGAGGATCCGGAGCAGCCTTTGACCTGCGGAATCGAGATCCGGGTACAGCCTCCCGGAAAGCAGGTCAAGACCATCACTCTGCTGTCCGGCGGCGAAAAGGCATTCGTGGCGATTGCGTTGTATTTTGCAATTTTGAAGGTTCGTCCCACACCGTTCTGTATGCTTGACGAGATCGATGCGGCGTTGGATGACCGGAATGTGGAACGGTTTGCGTCCTATCTTCATAATTTAAGCAAAAATACCCAGTTCATCGTCATCACCCACCGGCGGGGCACCATGGAGGCTTCGGATGTGCTCTACGGCGTGACCATGCAGGAGCAGGGTATCAGCAAGCTGCTGCGGCTGGATCTGAATCAGATGGAAGAACAGCTGGGCATTATGGAATGAATATCAATTTAAGAGGTTACTATGGGATTTTTTGAAAAGATCAGGGCTGGGCTTACAAAGACAAGAGATGCGCTGAGCAATACCTTGGGCGGCGTGTTTTCCGGCTTTTCAGAGATCGATGAGGAGTTTTACGAGGAGCTGGAGGAATGTCTGATTCTTGCGGATCTTGGCGTGGAAACGGCGGTAAAGGCTGCCCAGCTGCTGCGCAAAAGGGTAAAGGAACAGCATTTGAAGTCGGCGGAGGAAGCCAAGAGCGCGCTGAAGGATATTCTTGTAGAAATGCTGGAGGTGGGGGATTCGGCGCTGAATCTGCAAACCAAACCTTCGGTCATTTTGGTGATCGGCGTCAACGGTGTGGGTAAGACCACCACCATCGGCAAGATCGCCACCCGGCTGACCGGGGAAGGGAAGCGGGTGCTGCTGGTTGCGGGCGATACCTTCCGTGCCGCCGCGGCAGACCAGCTGGAGATCTGGGCGCAACGTTCCGGCGCGGCAATCGTCCGTCAGAACGAGGGCGCAGATCCGGCATCTGTGGTCTTTGACGGAATCCAGTCTGCCAAGGCGAAGGGCGCGGACGTGATCCTGATCGATACAGCAGGACGTCTGCATAACAAGCAGAATCTGATGAATGAGCTGGGGAAGATCAGCCGGATCGTAAACCGGGAGCTGCCTCAGGCATCAAAGGAGGTTCTGCTGGTGCTGGACGGAACGACCGGGCAGAACGGACTGATCCAGGCGCGGGAATTTAAGCAGATCGCCGGTGTTACAGCGGTTGCCCTGACAAAGCTGGACGGTACAGCAAAGGGCGGTATCGTGATCGCGGTGGCGGACAGCCTGCAGATCCCTGTGAAATTTATCGGAGTAGGAGAAAAAGCAGAGGACCTGATGCCCTTTGCGGCGCGGGAGTTTGTGGAGGCACTTTTGTAAGATGAAGGTTGTTTTAGCAAGTAAAAACAAGCACAAGCTGGTGGAAATCAGCAAGATCACTGAAAAATTCGGGATCGAACTGGTGCTCCAGTCTGAATTGGGTGTGGATATCGATGTAGAGGAAACGGGCAGCACCTTCGAGGAAAACTCCTTTTTGAAGGCGGATGCAGTTATGAAAGCTACCGGTTTGCCTGCCCTGGCAGACGATTCCGGTATCGCGGTAGATGCGTTGAACGGAGAACCGGGCATTTACTCCGCCCGTTATGGATTTGACGATTCTCTGGATGATTGGGGAAGATTGCTTCTGCTTTTGAAAAATACAGAGCATGTGCCCGACGGACAGCGTCAAGCCCAGTTTGTGTGTGTGATCACTATGGTGACACCGGACGGTCAGGTGATTCAGGCGCGGGGCGAAGTCCATGGGGAGCTGCTGCGGCAGCCGGCGGGAAGCGGCGGATTTGGTTATGATCCGATCTTCTGCTATCCGCCCTTTGGGAAAAGTCTTGCTGAGGTCAGCGCGGAGCAGAAGAATCAGGTTTCCCACAGAGCCAATGCACTGAAGCTGTTTTATGAGAAAATGAAGGAGGCAGGTTATGCTGACAAGTAAAGAGCGTGCCGAGCTGCGGGCGCAGGCAAATACACTGGAAACCACGCTCATGGTAGGCAAAAGCGGTGTGACGGATGCCGTGATCGCCGAGGCTGAGACCCAGCTGGAGGCCAGAGAGCTGGTCAAGGGAAAGGTGCTGGAGGGCGCGATGATGACACCCCGGGAGGTCTGCGATGAGCTGTGTCAGGCTACCGGAGCAGATGGGGTTGCCGTAATTGGAACAAAGTTTGTAATCTACCGACTGAGCGAGAAGCTGCAGCAGCAGCGCAATCAGACCGGTCGCGCAAAGCGGAAGGAAACCCCAGCGGGCAAGGCAAATCCCGTTCGTAAGGGTGCGCAGGCACGGCGGCAGGCGGCAAAAAAGGTCCGGGAACAGAGAAATGAGTATTTTCGTCAGATGGCTATTGACCGGGCGATTGAGCGGGAGCGGGAGCGTCAGCTTCGGAATTCCGATTAAATCAGGGAAGGGGGACTATCTATGGAGCGAACCGGTTTGAACTGCGCAGATCCTCAAACCGAAGTCAAAGCTGAAGACCTGCATCGGATGCAGGTGCTTTGCGGCGATGGAAGGAGGCAGGAGTATCGCGGGCTGTCTGAGAAGGATTTGGAACAGGCCGTCGTCAGCTTGCTGAAGCCAAACCGGGTCAGTCACGTTTTAGGCTGCCGGGATACGGCGGTGGCGTTGGCGCGCCGCTGGGGCGCGGATGAAACCGACGCGGCAAGAGCGGCGCTGCTCCATGATATTACAAAGGCCTTGGACGGACCTTTACAGTTGACCTTATGCCGGGAATATGGTATAGTTTTGGATGAGTTTTCCAGCCGGAATCCCAAAACCCTGCACGCTCTTACCGGCAGTCTGGCAGCAGAACGGATTTTTGGTGAAAACCGGGCGGTCGTAGATGCGATCCGGTGTCATACAACCGGAAAGGCGGATATGAATACGCTTGAAAAGATCATTTATGTGGCAGACTATATTGAGCCCAACAGAAGCTTTGAGGGCGTGGAACAGCTGCGCCGCCTGGCTTTTGAGGATTTGGACGAGGTGCTGAGAATGGGGCTTCAGATGACCCTGGATATCCTGCGTCAGCAGGAACGGGAGATCTCTCCGGAGACCCGGGAGGCACTGGCATTTCTGAACAGAAGATCTTGATTTTCAGAAAGAAGGAATATTATGTTAACTGCAAAAGAAGTGGCTTTCGAAGTAACAAAAGCTTTGGACAGCAAAAAAGGACAGGATATCAAGCTGCTGCGGATCAGCGATGTCAGCAGTCTTGCGGATTATTTTTTGATCTGTACCGGTACTTCCAATACCCATGTTAAAACCCTGTGCGACCATGCGGAGTATACCCTGGAGCAGCTGGGTGAGCCTATGCTGGGTCGTGAGGGTCATCGGGGCAACTCCTGGGAGCTGCTGGATTTCGGCTCGATCGTTGTCCATGTTTTTACGGAAGAGGCAAGAGAATTCTATTCTCTGGAGCGGCTGTGGGCAGACGCGGAGCAGGTGGATATCAGCCAGCTCATTATTGAAGAATAAGAGCCGCCTGTGGCTGTGTAAGAAAAGAGGTAGTCAATCATGAATTACGATTTTTCTGCCATTGAGGCAAAATGGCATCAATATTGGGAGGAACATGAGACCTTCCGTACAGATGTGTGGGATTTTTCCAAGCCCAAATATTATGTGCTGGATATGTTCCCGTATCCCTCCGGTGTGGGTCTGCACGCGGGTCATCCCGAGGGCTACACGGCAACGGATATTATGTCCCGTATGAAGCGGATGCAGGGTTACAATGTGCTGCACCCTATGGGCTATGATTCCTTCGGTCTGCCTGCGGAGCAGTATGCCGTAAGCACCGGAAATCACCCCAACGGCTTTACTCAGGAGAATATTAAAACATTTTCCGGTCAGCTGAAGGAGCTGGGCTTTGACTATGACTGGTCCAAGGTGATCGCAACCTCCGATCCGTCTTTTTATAAGTGGACACAGTGGATCTTTAAGAAGCTTTACGAGGCGGGCTATGCCAAGCGGGTAGAAATGCCGGTGAACTGGTGCGAGGAGCTGGGCACGGTGCTGTCCAACGACGAGGTTATCGACGGCAAGTCCGAGCGTGGCGGCTATCCTGTTGTCAAGAAAAATATGATGCAGTGGGTGATCGATCAGCCGGCTTTTGCTGAGAAGCTGCTGGAGGGTTTGGAGGAGATCGATTGGCCGGAATCCACCAAGGAGATCCAGCGCAACTGGATCGGCAAGAGCACCGGCGTGGAAGTGGACTTCAAGCTGGTGGGCGGCGGCGCGTTTTCGATCTATACCACTTGCATTGAAACCATTTACGGCATTACCTTTATGGTTTTGGCGCCGGACGGCAAGATCGTGCAGGAGCTGATGGACCGGGTACAGAATAAAGAAGAGGTCCTTGCGTACATCGATGAAGCTGTGAAAAAGAGCGATATGGACCGCACACAGCTCAATAAGACAAAATCCGGCTGCCCCCTCAAGGGCGTGTATGCCATCAACCCGGTCAACGGCAAGGAAGTGCCGGTGTTTATCGGTGACTTTGTTCTTGCAAGCTACGGCACCGGCGCGGTCATGGCTGTGCCCAGCCACGATCAGCGTGATTTTGAATACGCGCAGGTGCATGGCATCCCCATGATTCAGGTTATTGAGGGGCGGGATGTATCTGAGTGCGCCTTTGAAAAGCAGGACTATTTGGGTAAGGGCTGCAAGCTTTGCAACTCTGAGGAGTTTACCGGACTGACGGTTGAGGAGGCAAAGGAAGCCATTACCTGTAAGCTGGAACAGGCCGGCGTTGCAAGAAGAAAGAACAACTATCATTTCCGGGAGTGGATCTTTGCCCGTCAGCGCTACTGGGGTGAGCCCGTTCCCTGTGTGTATACCGAAGACGGAAAGACCGTGTTCCTGCCCGATGAGGAGCTCCCGCTGGTTTTGCCTGAGCTGGAGGACTATAAGGGACGCAACGGTCAAGCGCCTCTGGAGAACGCGACCCAGTGGAAGCAGTACGATCAAAATGGTATCAAGGGTGTTCGGGAAACCTCTACAATGCCCGGCTCTGCAGGCTCTTCCTGGTACTATATGCGGTACATCGACCCCGAAAACGATCAGGTCTTCTGTGATCCGGAGCTGCTGAAGCACTGGATGCCTGTGGACCTGTATGTGGGCGGTCCGGAGCATGCGGTAGGACATCTGATCTATTCGAGAATTTGGAACCGGTTCCTGTACGATCAGGGGCTGTCTCCGGTAAAAGAGCCTTTCAAGAAGCTGGTGCATCAAGGTATGATCCTTGGTGAGAACGGCATCAAAATGGGCAAGCGCTTCCCGGAATTCGTGGTCAATCCCAGTGATGTGGTTCGGGAGTACGGCGCAGATACGCTGCGGCTGTACGAAATGTTTATGGGTCCGCTGGAGGTATCCAAGCCTTGGAGCACTGCGGCGGTTGCGGGCGCGAAGAAGTTTATCAACCGGGTATGGAACTTCTTTACCGAGCCGGCTAATATCACCGATTCCGATGACGGTAAGCTGACAAAGGTCTATCACCAAACGGTGAAAAAGGTCACGTCCGACTTTGAAGTGCTGGGCTTCAATACTGCGATCGCTCAGATGATGGTTTTTGTGAACGAGGTCTATAAAAACGGTACTTGCCCCAGAGAATATGCAGAAGGCTTCATTAAAATGATCTCCTGCATCATTCCCCACGTAGGTGAGGAGATCTGGCAGGTTCTGGGTCATGAGAATACCATCGCTTTTGAAAGCTGGCCCACATACAGCGAGGAAAAATGCAAGGATTCTGAGGTCACGATGGCTGTGCAGGTCAACGGTAAGATGCGTGGTACTGTGGCAATGGACGCAGATTTGGATAACGATGCGGTGATTGCCAATGTGCTGGCGGATGAGAAGATTGCAAAGTTTTTGGAGAAACAGGGCGGTTCTATCATCAAAACCATCGTTGTTAAGAACAAGCTGGTAAACCTGATTGTAAAATAAGAATATGGACCGGGTGCACGTAGCTCCCGGTCCGTGTTGTATGCGGATTTGGATTAAATCTGTCAAAAATGGGGAAAATCTATCTTGACAATGTGGCTGTAATAGCGTATAATATTGAAGCCGATATGGCCCTGAATGCATCCAGGAATTAGCCGGATGCCATCGGAGGGAGGGAAAACAATGTCTGAAATTCGCGTAAAGGAAAACGAATCTCTGGAGAGCGCACTGCGTCGTTTTAAGCGGAGCTGTGCCAAGGAGGGCGTTATTGCCGAGGTTAAGAAGCGCGAGCATTATGTCAGCCCCAGCCTGAAGCGCAAGCAGAAGTCTGAAGCTGCCCGGAAGAACAAGAGAAAGTTCTATTAATATCCCTCTTTGTTTATGCTCATAAAATCACCATAGATCGAACAGATCTATGGTGATTTTTTGCTTATTCAGACTTGAAATTGGGGAACATCCTCCCATGTTCCGGTAGCAGAGGACCGATAGATGGTCAAAATCAGGTCGATAGCCCGCCGGGCATCCCGTGCAGGAGCGATCAGAGGGGTGTTATGGAGAATGCCGTCGATAAAATTGGATACAATGGCGTAATGGGCAGCCATATCAATATCCTCCGGCTTGTCTCCGTAGCTTTCGATCTTATCCGTCAGGCAAATGGGCTCCGTTTTCAACTCGTCATCAGAAAGACTTTTGTAAACCATAGCCTTGCCGTCAGCGTAGATCAGTGTGCCCTGCTCAAATTCTATGCGGATACGCTCGCACTCGGAGTTGGTCTCCGGGAAGTGGGAGAGGGTCGTGCCCATCAGTGTGCCGTGGGCGCCATTGTCGAATTCCAGCAGAGCGCAGGCACTGTCCTCAGCTTCCATCGTTCTTGCCATGGTGTCGCATACGGCGCAAACCCGGTTTACGCCCCCTGCCAGATAGATCAGCGCGTCAATGCCGTGGCTGCCCTGATTCATCAGACAGCCGCCGCCGTCAGCGATGCTGCCCTTCCAGGTGGAGTTGGCATAATAGCTGGGGCTTCTGTAGCCCCGGTACTGAAATTCCACCATCAGCATCCTGCCTAAAGAGCCGGATTCAATAAGGGCTTTCGCTCTTTGCAGGTCGCTGCGGGTGCGATTGGGGAATACACAGCCAAGAAGCACACCGCTGCGCTCCGCAGCATCGATCATCGCAGTCATATCCTCAATATTGACCGCTAAAGGCTTCTCGCACAGCACGTGGATGCCTGCATTTGCAAAGGCAATGGAGATCTCGGCGTGAGAACCGCCGGGGGTGCATACAATTGCCAAGTCAATGTCGCCCCGGGCAATGACCTCCCTGTAGTCGTTTGTCACAAAAGGGATGCCGTATTTTTCAGCAAAAGCATCAGCCGCCGCTTTGTTTTTGCCGTATACCACTGCTGCCAGCTCCGCTCTGCCGTCCAGAAGAATACCTTCGGCATGACCGTGTCCGATCATACCGCAGCCGATCAATGCTGCTTGAAGCTTTCCGTTTTTCATAATCCTACATTCCTTTCGTGGAGTGCATTTATTGTATCACAGGAAAACCGGATTTTCAATTATGTAAGCGTATTTGAAAAGGGAGAAAGTTCCTGATACAGACCGATGGCCTTGGTGATGCCCAGGGATTCTGCTTCCTGAAGGAGGTTGTTTAGATCGTCGGATGTGCGTTGGAGCAAAAAGTGTGCCTGATCCTGGGTGGTTTCGATTCGGTAGTGACAATGCAGGAGCGGGTCTGTAAAGGGATATGCAGTGGTTGGTTCGGAGGCGTCCGTAGATATACTGCACCCTTGAGCAGTCAGGGTTATCTGCCGCCTGTCCAAGGCAGCTTCCAGCCACAGCTCCCGGTCCTGCCAAGGCGCGATATAGTCCCGGAGCAAACAGTTCAAAGGCGGGGGCGGCAAAAAAACCGGACAGGAGAGCTGTTGACTGTAATCCGGGCTGACAGCCACCGGGCAAGGAGCATGATGGACGATTGCCTGGGCAATTTTTGAAGTCTCCGAACAGCCGGGACGCTGAAAGTCCAAAAGGATCCCGCAGGCGCTGTGTTCTTCAACACACCGGCTTAGCTGCTGAGCGATCAGATCCGGATCGTGACCATGCGCGGGGGTGCGGTCATTCAGAATCAAAACAGAGCCTTCGGGCAGTGCCGGGGGGAAGTTTGAAAGCCCTGTACTGTAAGGAGAAAAGTGATATGCCATATACCCACAGTAGGGCGGCAGCTCCGACGCGCAGAATAGCTCAGCGGCTGTCATGGCAAGATATAAGGGTAAAGCCATAGACAAATCCCTCCTTTCGTGTTATAATCCTTTTATACTTTATGAAAGCAGGAATAGGATTATGAATTTTCCGCTGCTTCCGGTGATGATAACAGATGCTTTGACCGATCTGACGCCGGAATTTTTGCATCATCAGAAGATCCGGCTGCTGATGATGGATTTTGACAATACCATTGTGCCTTATACCACCGATGCACCTACAGCACAAATGACTGCGTGGCTGGAAAAGATGCGGGATTCATCTGTGCAGGTCTGTGTGGTGTCCAACAGCCGTAAGCAGCGGGTGAAGATCTTTTGCCAGGCTTACGGTATCCCTTGTATTACCCATTCCAAAAAACCGTTTTCCAAGGGTATCCGCCAGTGTATGGAGCAGTTTTCAGTAAAGCCGGAGGAGTGCGCGCTGGTTGGGGATCAGGTGTTTACGGATACGCTGGGTGCAAACTGCGCAGGTGTACGGTCTATTTTGGTCAAAGCCATTGACAATCACACATGGCTGCTGAAGCTGCGCCATTTGGCGGAGATTCCATTTATTTATTTGGCGAGGAAGAGGAGAATAGATCTGTGAAGAACATGGACAAGTTCCTGTCACTTTTAGGTGCGGATGCGGACGGCTTGCTGCTGACAAGCCGTTACAGCAGACATTACGGATCGGAGTTTGATCTGGCAGAGGGCGTGGCTGTTATAACGGATAAAGGCTGCCGCTATTTTACAGACAGCCGCTATATTGAATCCGCAAGAAACAATATTATGGGTTTTGAGGTTTTGGAAGTGAACAGACAAAACCCCTATGTGAAGCGGATCAATGAAGCAATCGCGGATTTCAGCGTGACCAAGCTGGGCTGCGAGGAAGACTATTTGACCGCAGGTGAATATAGGATGTATGAGCAGAAGCTCAATGCGCAGCTGGTGCCGATGAACCAGGCGATCCATCAGTTCCGGGCTGTAAAAGAGCCTTGGGAGCTGGCGAGGATGCGTCAGGCGCAGATCATTACAGATCGGGCCTTCGGGGAAGTTCTTAAAAGAATCCGGGTGGGGATGACGGAGCTGGAGCTGCAGGCGGAGCTGATCTACTGCCTATATAAAAACGGCGCGCAGCGTTTATCCTTTGATCCCATCGTGGTCTCCGGACCGAATACCAGCTTACCCCATGGGGTAGCCGGTGATCGGGTGATCCGGGAGGGCGATTTTGTGACTATGGATTTTGGCGCGGTGTTTCAGGGCTACTGCTCCGATATGACCCGAACTGTAGCGGTGGGGTTTGCGACCGATGAAATGGAGCTGGTCTACAATACAGTCCTGCAGGCGCAGCTTGCGGCGTTTGCCGTGACCAAAGCCGGTGTGACCGGCAGGGAAATAGACGCGGCGGCACGACAGGTGATCGCAGACGCCGGTTTCGGGGAATACTTCGGTCACGGTTACGGACACAGTCTTGGAATGGAGGTCCACGAGTCTCCGAACTGCAATCCCACCGGCAATACGGTGATGGAGGAAAATATGGTATGCTCCGCAGAGCCGGGGATTTATCTTCCCGGGAAATTTGGCGTGCGGATCGAGGATGCGGTGATCTTCCGGGAGGATGGGTTTGAAAATATGACCCACAGCCCCAAGAATTTGATCATTATCTGAAAAAAATTTACATTTCCCCTTGAAAAATGGGATATTGTAGGTTAGAATATATGAGAAAAGCTATGAGCGAATTTAACCCATCAATTGGGTGCGTTTTAGGAGGACAATCAAGATGATTTCAGCAGGTGAATTTAGAAACGGCATTACATTCGACATGGAAGGCAAGGTCATGCAGGTCGTTGAATTCCAGCACGTGAAGCCCGGTAAGGGTGCCGCTTTCGTTCGCGTAAAGATGAAGAACGTGATCACCGGCGGTGTGACCGAAACAAGCTTCAACCCCACTGCAAAATTCCCCACTGCTTATGTTGAGCGTAAGAAGATGGAGTATTCCTACAATGACGGCGAGCTGTACTACTTTATGAACAGCGAAACCTATGAGCTGGAGCCTATCGAGGCTTCCGTACTGGACGATTCCTTCAAGTTCGTGAAGGAAAATGACGTGTGCACCATTATGAGCTATAAGGGCAAGGTGTTTGGTGTGGAAGTTCCCAACTTTGTGGATCTGGTGGTTACCGCCACTGAGCCCGGCTTTGCAGGCAATACTGCGACCAATACCCTGAAGCCTGCTACTGTGGAGACCGGTGCTGAGGTCAAGGTGCCCCTGTTCATCAACGAGGGTGACAAGATCCAGATCGACACCCGTACCGGTGAGTATCTGAGCCGTTCCAAGGCATAAGGAGTTTGGATTATGACAATTTCTGAAAAGTCTGCATATCTGAAGGGTCTGATGGATGGCCTGAAACTGGATACTGAGAAGGCTGAAGGCAAGATGATCGGTGCCATCGTTGATCTTTTGTGCGATGTTACCAAGAAGCTGACGGATGTGGAGGATACCACTATCGCCATTTCCGATGAGCTGGATGAGATCGAGGAAGATCTGGACGCCATTGAGGACTTTATCCTGGATGAGGATGAGGACGAGCATGACGAGGACGACTACGACGAAGATGACTATGATGACGAAGACGAAGACGAGGACTACGAGGATGGCTTCGACTTCGGTGACGAGGATTCGATCATCTACGAAGTGAAGTGCGCCTGCGGCAATGTGATCGACTTTGATGAGGAAACACTGGAAAAGGGAAGCATCATCTGTGATGAGTGCGGTGAAACCCTGGAGTTTTCTGTAGAAGACGAAGAATAAGTATCATACGTGTAACAGGGGTGTGGCCAACGGCTGCACCCCTGTTTTTTGCGTCCAAGAGAAGAGAGCGCGTGTTCATCTTTCCTTAACAAACGCAAAAGACGGTTCATAAAACAGAACAGTTGGTTCATAATCAACAGCTTGAAAAATTAAAAATATCATGCGATAGTACTCAAGGACAAAATGATGACAGCAGAAATAAGTTGTATTCTGCAAAACCGTTTTGACCGAAACTGTAAAACATCAGCATATTCACAAACGCGCAGTCAGTGAGGCAACCAGAAAACCGGTGAGATCGGCAATCAGAGCCGCAGGTATGGTGTAGCGCGTTTTTTTGATGCCTGCTGCACCAAAGTAGACACTGATCGTATAAAAGGTCGTCTCCGTTGATCCCAGCATAATGGCAGCAGTCCTGCCGATTTGGGAATCTACGCCGTATTGCTGCATCAGCTCCGCGCCTACTGCCAGAGCGGCGCTTCCGCTGATGGGGCGGATCAGAACCAGCATGGCAGTCTCGGGCGGAATTCCGAAATACTGAAAAACCGGCGCGAGAAATGCGCTGGCTGCTTCCATTGCGCCGGAGGCTCTGAGCATTGTCACAGCGGTTAACAGCAGGATCAAAGCAGGGATCAGGGTCAGCAAAAGCTTCAGCCCGTCTGCAGCCCCACTTAGCAGCAGCTCGTAAGTATTTTCCTTTTTGCGCAGCGCAAGGGCGGAGGCTAGAAGCAGGAGCAGCGGAACAATGTAATCCGTCATCTTCTGCGCCATACCTTTCCTAAAAGCCATGCGGCGCAAAGCCCCAGACCTGTGGAGCATATGCTGGTGATCCAAACGCCGGGAAGAATGTCAAAGGGTGTGGCGCAGCCTAATGCGGTACGGATCGCTGCCACGTTGGCGGGAATCAGCTGAATGGAGGCTGTATTCAAAACAATCAGCCGGCACAGTTCATCACTGGCGATTTGGGAATTGCCGTGCTGTGCCAAACGCTGTGCGGCCTGAATGCCCATAGGTGTGGCGGCGTTTCCCAGGCCGAGAAAATTCGCGCAGACATTGGCACTCAAACTGCAGGCAAGAGATCGGTCCTTGCGGTATGAAGGAAACAGCTTTCCAAGCAGCGGACTGAGCAACCGGGAAAGCATACCGGTCAAACCCGCGTGCTCCATCAGTTTTCCAACGCCGGTCCACAGGCAGATCGAGCCTGCCATAGAAATCGCCAGGTTGATCCCGGACTGCGCGCCTTGGGGAATGGCAGCTGCCAATTCCTGCCCCGTCCCAAGGAAAAGCCCCGCAATCACAGAAACGGCAATCATCCCGGTCCAAATCCAACTCATAACCATGTCCATCCCTCCCACTGTATCCTATGAGCCGTTTTGAAGGATATAACTTTGCAGGAAGAACAGAGAATGTGTACAGAGAAAGGAATATCTGCAGCATGAAAACAAAGAACATAAACAATAAGAAAAATGACGAAAATAAAAACAGAATCAAGACCACCGGTATTGTTCGAAAAGTGGATGAGTTGGGAAGAATCGTGCTGCCGATCGAGCTGCGGCGCACATTGGACATTGCTGAACGGGATGAATTGGAAATCTATTTGGAAGATGACAAGGTAATTATGCGCAAATTCCAGCCTACCTGTTTGTTTTGCGGAAAGGCAAGAGGGTTGATCACCTATTTGGAGCGGGCTGTTTGTAAAGAATGTGCCCGGCGTATAAGCGAGCTGTAAAAACGGGGCGTTGCAAAAGTTTGCAACGCCCCGTTTCACTTACGGAATGTTCACTATGCGGGCGGCCAATGGCCGCATCTACAGATGCTTTTGGGCAATTTATGCTTTTTACAACACGCCCTATCTATTCTGAAAGAGCTAAAGCTGCTTCGTAAACAGTATTTTTAGGAAGACCTAATTCCTGTGCAGTCTGCTTGATGGCATCCTTGCGGCTGCATCCGGTCTGCATCAGTTCTTCCACTCGTGAGGCAGCATCCTGGGGCGTTGGGGTGTGTTTTTCAGGCGCAGGCGCGCCGGCGACGATCAAAACAAATTCGCCTTTCGGCGGCTGCTGTTGGTACAGGCTGATCGCGCCGCTGAGGGTGGTGCGGATCACTTCCTCGTGAAGCTTTGTAAGTTCCCGGCACAGGCTGATAGACCGGTCAGGACCAAAGACTTCTGCCATAGATTCCAATGTAGCCAGCAGCTTGTGAGGGGCTTCGTAAAAGATCATTGTGCGCTGCTCTTGAATCAGTGCTTCCAAATGCTCCCGCCGGCTCTTTTTTGCTGTAGACAGAAAGCCCTCGAAACAAAACCGACCGGTGGCTTGACCGGAAATGCTTAGGGCGGTAATCGCGGCGCAAGGACCGGGAATGGCACAAACGGTAATTCCTGCCGCCGCGCACGCCTTGACCAGGTCTTCGCCCGGATCAGAGATGGCGGGGCTGCCTGCGTCAGAAACCAGTGCGCAGGTTTCTCCGGAACGGATGCGCTCTAAAATGAAATCACCTTTTTGGGTCTTGTTATGCTCATAGTAGCTGACAAGACTTTTTTTAATACCTAGATGATTCAGCAGCTTCAAAGTGACCCGGGTATCCTCTGCGGCTATAAAATCCGCTTGCTCCAGTGTTTCCCGACATCGAACAGAGATATCCCTGAGATTACCGATGGGCGTGGGAACAAGATACAACATTCCAGCCATAATGGTTCTCCTATCAATGATATAGAGTGTGGTAGTAATCTGTTGGTGTGCCGTCGGCGTTGTGCAGGCAGCGTTCCTCCCAGATCAGCCCCGGTTTGGCACCCTTCCGGCACTGGACCAGCACCAAAGCGGGGGATGTACCCGGGCAATGCCGCAAAAGGCAGACACGCTTTGGTTCTAAAAGATTTTGACTGGCGCAGGCACAGATCTGCGCAAACCGTTCCGGCTTGTGGACCAGGAAAAAATCACCGCCGTATTTGAGCGCCCAGGCTGCGGACTTAAAAAGATCTTCCAATGAACAGGTGTCCTCCCGCCGCGCCAACGGGGTGGATCGGCTTTTAGGACCGGCGGTAAAATATGGAGGATTGGAAACACAGCAGCTAAAGCTGCCGGTCTGAAGAAATGTGGAGATGTGGCGCAGATCACCGCATATACTGTTCAAACGGGATTCAAGTCCGTTTTCCCGGATGTTCTTCAGCGCGGTCTGATGGGCTGCTTCGTCTATTTCTATTCCGGTGATCCTGCACTGGGTGTCCCTTGCGCAAAGCAGCAGACCCAGCGTGCCGCAGCCGGAGCCTAAATCCAATACACGGGCTTGCCGGGGAAGCCGGGTAAAGCCGGCAAGCGCAATAGAGTCTGTGCTAAACGGAAAACAGCCTGTGCCAATTTCTAAAGTAAAGCCGTTATGCAATCGTTCCATAATATACTCCCTGTCATTGTATTTGCAGATCGGGGAAAAGTCAAACGGTAATTCAGAATAAAAAATCAGTCTGCGGACCGGGGAAAGCCGGCTCGCAGACTGATCGGTGAATCGGAGAATCAGCCTTCCTCGATTGCTTCGACAGGGCAGTTGCCCACGCAGGTACCGCAGTCAACACAGATATCAGCGTCGATCACGTACTTGCCGTCGCCCTCAGCGATCGCTTCAACGGGGCAGTTTTCGGCGCAAGTGCCGCAGTTTACGCAAGCATCAGTGATAATGTAAGCCATGATTTTCCCTCCATTATGTATAGTGTGTACGGATCTTTAATCGATCGTACTTCTATTCTAACACGGATTTTACAAAGCGCAAGTGTTTTTTGCAAAATCAGTCGTATATTTTTTGTATGGCTTGGGAAAAATTTCCCGACAGGGGGGATTGCATGTACTATACAGAAAATGCGCAGACGCTTCTGGTATCCGCTGCAAAACAGGCAAGACGCTTTGGACACAGCTATGTCGGCAGCGTACACCTTCTGTTGGCAATGGCAAAGGACCGGGGACTGGCGGGACAGCTTTTGCGCGGTGCGGGTCTGGATCCGGAGCTGAGCGAAAAAATGATCGCTGTTCTGTACGGAATGGGTACACCGGGTTTGCCGCTGCCTCAGGGCTTTACAAATCAGGCGCGGCGGGTATTGCGGGAAGCCCGGAACGAAGCACGGCTGATGGAAAACCGTCAGGTGGATACGGTTCATATTTTACTGTCTCTGCTGCGTAACGAGAAAACCGCGGCAAGAGATGTTCTTACACTCAATGATGTGGATACAGAGATCTTGTTTTCCCGGACGGTGGGATTTGTGCAGTGGGAAAACAACTCGGCAAAAGGGAAAAAGGAGGCGGTCGTAACGAAACTGTTGGAGCAATTCAGTGAGGATCTGCTGCTGAAGGCGGCAGAAATGGAGCCGGTGATCGGCAGAGATCGGGAGATCGATACGGTGATCGGTATTTTGAGCCGGAAAAATAAAAACAACCCTGCACTGGTAGGAGAGCCGGGTGTAGGTAAGACGGCAATCGCGGAGGGTCTTGCACAGCGGATGGCGGCGGGAAATGTACCGCCACAGCTGAGGGATAAGCGGTTGGTCAGCCTGAATATGGCAAATCTAGTGGCAGGAACAAAATACCGGGGTGAATTTGAGGAACGGCTGCGGGATGTTTTGGCAGAGATCCGGCGAAGCGGTGATGTGATTCTGTTTGTGGACGAAATGCACACCATTGTAGGTGCCGGTGCGGCAGAGGGCGCGATTGACGCTGCAAATATTTTTAAGCCGGCCTTGGGGCGGGGAGAACTGCAGATGTTGGGCGCAACCACCTTGACCGAGTATCGGAAATACATTGAAAAGGATTCGGCGCTGGAGCGGCGCTTTCGTCCGGTTATGGTAGAAGAGCCGGATCGGGAAGCAACTATGGCGATCCTGCGGGGGCTGAAGCCCGGGCTGGAGCGGCATCATCAGATGCGGATCACCGATGAGGCGATGGCTGAAGCTTTGCGCCTGTCTGTACGGTATCTTCCGGATCTGTATCTGCCGGATAAAGCGATCGATCTGCTGGATGAAGGGGCTGCCCACGCCCGTATGGAGGAGCTGTACCACGCCAAAAAGGGTTTGCGCCAGGATCTGGAGCAGGAGCTTCATGAGGCGGTACGGGAAAGCCGTTTTGAAAAAGCGGCAGAGCTGCGGGATAAGATGCAGCGTATGGCGAGCCGTCCGTTGGAAGCCAGACGGTCAAGGGCGGTCACCGGCTTGGATGTGGCGTGGGCGGTGTCGGCAAGGACCGGAATCCCGGTTGGCAGAGTGACCGCGGATGAGCGGGAACGGTTGCTGAATCTGGAGAAGCTGTTAGCAAAAGAGGTCGTGGGGCAGGAGCAGGCTGTAAATCAGGTTGCGGAAGCTGTACGGCGGGGCTTGTCCGGACTGCGGGATGAGAGCAGACCGGTGGTCAGTATGCTGCTCACCGGTCCTACCGGTGTTGGAAAAACCGAGCTTTGCCGTGTTCTGTCAAAGGAATTGTACGGGAGCAAGGATGCAATGATCCGTTTGGATATGACAGAATTTATGGAAAAGCAGTCTGTTGCCCGTTTGATCGGCGCGCCGCCCGGCTATGTGGGCTATGAAGAAGGTGGAAAGCTGACGGAAGCGGTGCGGCGCAGACCGTATTGCCTGGTGCTGCTGGATGAGCTGGAGAAGGCGCATCCGGATGTGACAGGAATCCTTTTACAGATTATGGAAGAGGGTGTATTGACAGATTCTACAGGAAGACGGGTCAGTTTTAAGAATGCGATCGTGGTTATGACCTCCAATGTGGGTGGCCAGCTGTCCGGTGACGGACTGGGATTTCAGCCTGCCGGACGGGATGGGCAGACAAAGGAAGCGTTAAAAAAACAGTTTACACCGGAGTTTTTAGGACGGCTGGATCAGATCGTTCATTTTCAGCCCTTGCAGGAACAGGCAATGGAGGACATTGCCCGTAAATATTTGAATCAGCTTCGGGATCGGGCGGCAGCAAACGGAATACAGCTTCAGCTGCCGGAGGAGCTGGCGCAGGAATTGGGACGCTGCTCTCAAAAGCAAGGAGGCGCCCGGTGTTTGCGCCGTCTTGTTCAGGAACGGGTAGAAGGTCCGCTGGCTGTCTTTCTGCTTAAAAACGGGAAAAAACCCGGGGCGATCAAGGCGAAAATGGATGATGGTGCTTTGCGTTTTATAGGATAAAACAGACCTGTCGGCACTGCTTGGTAGGAAGGCGGTGTTGACAGGTCCTTTTGGAATAGAACAAGTGTTTGAAAATTCGAAAAACTCGGTATTTTTTACAAAATTTTTGAAAAAAACGAAAGAAATATATTGATTTTTAGAAATCTATCCGTTATACTGTCATTAAATGGAGTAAAAGGGTAGCAAAGTGGAGCGGAATGGAGGTGAACATCTGTGATCGGTAAGTATCCTGCTAAATTGGATGAGAAGAATCGGCTGTTTGTGCCTGCAAAGCTGCGGGCAGAGCTGGGCGAGGATTTTTATATCACACTGGGTGTGAACTGCGGTCACCGGTGTCTCACGGTCTATACCAAGGAGGACTGGCAGACCCTAAGTATGAATTATAATGCACTGCCGATCTCTCAGCGCAGCGCGGCGACCAGCCTGATCTTTATGAATGCCACACAGTGCACGCCGGACAAGCAGTTCCGTTTCAGTCTGACCCAGTTTTTACTGGACTATGCCGGTGTGAAGCGGGATGTAATGATCGTTGGTCGGGCAGGACAGGCAGAGATCTGGGACGCAGAGGAGTTTAAGGCGTTCGAGGCTGAGAATCTGACACCTGAGAAGCTGCTGGCTTCCTTGGAGGCGATCGGCCTATGACAGCATTCCATCATATTTCGGTGTTGCTGAATGAATGTCTGGAAGGTTTGAACATCAAGCCTGATGGCATTTATGTAGATGGAACACTGGGCGGCGCAGGTCATTCCTGCAGAATCGCAGCCCGGCTGACCGGTGGGCGGTTGATTGGGATTGACCGTGATCCGGTGGCGCTCAAGGCTGCAGGTCAGCGTTTAGAGCCCTATAAAGAACAGGTAACACTTGTCCATTCCAATTTCAGTGAGATGGCTCATGTGTTAAAGGAACTGGGGATTTCCGGCGTGGACGGCATTTTGCTGGACTTGGGTGTATCCTCTCCTCAGTTGGATGATGGCGCAAGAGGCTTTTCCTATATGATTGATGCGCCGTTGGATATGCGGATGAACAGTGAAGATATCCTGCGTGCAGAAACGGTAGTCAATACCTGGCCGCAGGAAGAATTAAAGCGTATTCTCTACACCTACGGTGAGGAGCGTTATGCGCCGCAGATCGCAGCAGCGATCTGCAGAAGGAGAGAATCAGCACCAATCCGGACAACGCTGGAGCTGGTAGATGTGATCCGCTTGGCAATGCCTGCCGCGGCACTGCGGGAGAAACAGCATCCGGCAAAGCGCAGCTTTCAGGCAATCCGCATCGCGGTAAACGATGAACTGGGTGCGGTAGAACGGATCATGAAGGATGCTGTTGACCTGCTGAATCCCGGCGGACGGCTGGCAATCATCACGTTCCATTCCCTGGAGGATCGGATTGTTAAAAACGCAATGGCGGAGGCGGCAAAGGGCTGCACCTGTCCACCCAGTTTTCCGGTTTGTGTATGCGGAAAAAAACCTCAGGTAAAGCTGATCAGCAGAAAACCCATCACCGCATCAGATGGGGAGCTTCAGGACAATCCCAGAGCCCGCAGTGCAAAGCTTCGGGTATGTGAAAAGTTGTAAGCGTGTAAAAAGAAAAGGAGTGGCGGTTATGGTTCAGCATCAGGTACAATATGTTCGGTTTGCTACTGTGGGCAGTGCTGCCCGCAAGCCCGTGTCCATGACCGCTGTGAAAAAGACGGTGCTGCCGAAGCCCCGGAAGAAGCTGCGGACAGTGGTGTATGTAGACCCTGTTGCTGTGCTGGGGATCCTGGTGGCGGCATTTATGATGGTGACCATGATCGTTGGACTTGTGGATTTTGCGGCAGCACGGCAGGAAGCTGCTGTTATGGAGCAGTATGTGGAGCAGCTCAGCGAACAGAACCGGCAGCTGCAGCAGACTTATGAATCCGGTTATGATCTGGAGGTTGTTGAGAATACCGCACTGGCTTTGGGAATGGTTCCCAAGGATCAGGTGGAAACAGTAACGATTTATGTAAGTGAGCCCCAGCAGACAGAGACGATTACGCTCTGGACACGGATCGGCACATTTTTAACAGGACTTTTTGCATAATGTTTGTCCCGGCAAATACACTTAAATAAAGCTGCAATGGGCGGCGAGGGATTCCCTTGCTGCCCATTGAAAGCAAGTGGAAAGGTCGGGATAAAATGGAAAAAGGACGAAAGAAGCAGCAGTACGTCCGTTTGCGGGGAGACAGCGGGCAGCATCGCAGGATTCTTGCGGTTGCGATCGTGCTGGGCATCGCTGCGTTTATACCGATTGGTCTGCGGTTATATAGCCTGATGGTCTCTGATTATTCGTATTACGCAAATCTGGCGCTGCGCAATCAGACCAGAACAACAGCAGTCACAGCAGACCGTGGCAACATTTATGACCGGAATATGAATATTCTTGCCTGTTCTGTCAGCGTGGAGAATGTATATCTGGATCCCCATGAATTGAAACAGTCCAAGGCGGATATGGAGGCAATTTCTCAAAAGCTGGGACAGATCCTGGATTTGGATCCGTCGTGGATTCAGGAGCAGGGAAAGGATATTACAAAACGCTACAAGCAGATCGCGGCGAAGATTGATGAGGAAACAGCGGCACTGATCCGCGCCTATATTAATGAGTATGATATTTCCGGCATCCATTTAGAGCCGGATACCAAACGCTGTTATCCCTTTGGGACTCTTGCGGCACAGGTGATCGGTTTTACAAACGCATCAAACACCGGATCGGAGGGCATTGAAGCGGCGTATAACAGCTATTTGGAGGGCAGTGCCGGCAAAGTCATTACAACCAAGGGCAATAATGAAATGGATATGCCCTTTTCTTATGAGCATTATGTGACCTCCCGGCAGGGTGACAGCGTGATCCTGACTGTTGACGCAACGGCCCAGGCATGCCTGGAAAAACATTTGGAAGAAGCGATCGCCAAATATGACGTGCAGAACGGTGCTTTTGGGATCGTTATGAATGTAAAGACCGGGGAAATACTGGCAATGGCGACGGTTGGCAGCTATGATCCCAATTCCTATATGGAAATAGCGGATCCGGAGACCAGTCAACAGGTGGAGGCGCTGCGCCAGGCGTATCTTTCCAAGCAGGAGGGTACTCAGGAATATGAAACGGCAAAGAAAGCCTATCAGGAGGCACGGACCGCGGCGCAGCTGAAGCAGTGGAGAAACCGCTGTATTTCCGACGGCTATGAGCCGGGCTCTACGTTTAAGGTTATTACCATGGCATCGGCGCTGGAGTGCGGCGCGATCGATCTGAACACCCACTTTTTCTGCTCCGGTTCGGAGCGTATTACCGGTCGATCGCAGCTGCTTCATTGCTGGCGTTCGGCGGGACACGGCGCGGAGCTGACACCCCAGGCACTGCAAAATTCCTGCAACATTGCCTTTGCACATATTGCTTTGAAGATGGGCGGTCAGACATTTTATGACTGTGTGAAAAATTTTGGAATTTTGGAAAAAACGGGGATCGATCTGACCGGAGAAAGCAAAGGGGTGTTTTTTGATGAGCAGATCGTGACAGATACCGATAAATGGGGTACAGCCTCTTTGACCTCCGGCTCTTTCGGGCAGACCTTTAAGATCACGCCCTTGCAGCTGGTTCGGGGGATCGCGGCAGTGGTAAACGGCGGGTATTTAGTAGAGCCCTATGTTGTTTCTGAAGTAGTGGATGCTCAAGGGAATACAGTTCTGAAGCAGGAAACGACCGTGTGCCGTCAGGTGATCAGTGAGGAGACTTCTAAGACGATGCGGCAGCTGCTTCAATCTGTTGTGGAGGAAGGAACAGCCAAAAATGCCAGTGTTGCCGGGTATTCTATCGGCGGGAAGACCGGAACAAGTGAAAAAATTGACGTATTTGACGAGAATGGTCAGCGTGTTTTGGATAAAATCGTATCATTTGTAGGTATTGCGCCTATGGAAGATCCGGAGTATATTGTATTGGCGGCTCTGGATACGCCGTCAAGACAGACCGGGATCTATATTTCCGGCGGTGTTATGGCTGCACCTACGGTGGGAGCGGTGATGGAAGAGCTGCTGCCGTATTTGGGAGTAAAGCAGAATTATACGGAAGAGGATGCAGCCGGCAGAACGGTCATTATGGAGGATTATTTCGGGCAGACCGCAGCACAAGCCCAAAAGCTCCTCAAGGAAGCAGGGTTGACCGCAAAGCTGCAGGGCAGCGGTGAAACAGTCACAGCGCAGATCCCTGCTGCGGGGCAGAGCTTACCCGGCGGCAGTGAAGTGATCCTGTATTTTGGTGCACCTGCCCGGGAGGAACAGACCGCTGTGCCGAATTTTATAGGAATGAACCGCCAGCAGGCCAGCGATGCTGCCAATAAAGCGGGGTTGTATGTTTTGGTTGCGGGAAACAACAGTGTGGATCTGAATGTGGTGGTGACGGAGCAGTCCGAAGCCGCAGATACACAGGTTCCGGTAGGAACAACCGTCCGACTGGTGTTTGCTGACACAAAGGCTGCGGATTAAATAATCAATTACAAAGGAGCAATGGAAATGAAACTGCGGGAATTACTTGTTGGCGTAGATGTTTTGGATTCTGCGGCGAATATGGACATGGATATTCCTTCTGTGGTGTATGATTCCAGAAAGGTTACACCGGGCTGTATGTTTGTTGCCATCAGTGGCTTTTCAACAGACGGAAACCGGTATATTCCTATGGCAGTGGAAAAAGGTGCTGCGGTGGTGGTTACAGCACGGAAGCCCCAAGCAGATATTGCCTGGGTGCAGGTAGCCTCAGACCGGCGCGCACTGGCGCAGATCGGTGGGAATTATTTCGGTCATCCGGGAGATTCCATGAAGCTGATCGGTGTTACGGGAACCAACGGTAAAACCTCGTCAACATTGCTGCTCAAGCATATTTTGGAAACGGTGCTCCACGCCAAGGTGGGGCTGATGGGAACAATGGAAAATATGATCGGCTCAGAGGTCATTCCCACAGAACGGACTACCCCGGAGAGCTTTGAGCTGCAGGCACTGCTTGCCCGGATGCGGGATGCAGGCTGCACCTATGGGATTATGGAGGTCTCATCCCATGCCATTGCACTGGAACGTATCGGGGGTCTTCATTATGCGGTTGCCGCCTTTACAAATCTGACCGAGGACCACCTGGATTTCCACAAGACTATGGAAGCCTATTGCGATACAAAGGCGGAGCTGTTTACCCGCTGTGACCGGGCAGTTATCAATGCCGACGACAGCTGGTTTGAGCGGATCTGCAAAAAAGCTGCCTGCCCGGTGCTGACGGTGTCCGCAAGAGAAGAAGCGGGGCTTTATGCCCGGGATGCACAGCTTTTGTCCGATGGTGTTTCCTTTACTGCGGTCAGCGGCGATCTGTGTGTGCCGGTCAAAATGCCCATCCCGGGCAAATTCACGGTTTATAACGGACTGACTGCGCTGGCAATAGCGATGCAGCTGGGCGTTGCTCTGCGGGATGGAGCGGAAGCACTGAAAACTGTAGCAGGCGTCAAGGGCAGAGTGGAGGTCGTACCCACACCGGGAAAACCCTATACGGTGCTGATAGACTATGCCCACACACCGGACGGATTGGAAAATGTACTGTCCTCTGTCAAGGGCTTTTGCAAGGGTCGGCTGATCGCGGTGTTTGGCTGCGGCGGCGACCGGGATCCAATTAAACGCCCCATTATGGGCAAGATTGCTACAGATATTGCGGATTTTACCCTGGTGACCTCTGATAATCCCCGAACGGAGGAGCCTATGGCAATCATTGCGGATATCGTAAAAGGCATAGATCCCCAGAAAAAGAATTATATGGTTGTAGAAAATCGTGTGCAAGCTGTTCATCAGGCTATGGACATTGGGAAAAAGAATGATATAATTGTATTGGCTGGAAAAGGCCATGAGACTTATCAGGAGATCCATGGGGTGAAGCATCACTTGGACGAGCGGGAAGTTGTTGCCGCTTACCTGGAGAAAACGAGGGAGTAAAATGGGTGTGATTACATTGCAGCAGGCTGCACAGTGGTGCGGCGGCAGCATCGATCCCAAATATAAGGATGTGACCTTTTTAGGTGCCAGTAATGACACCAGAACCATTCAGGCAGGTCAGCTGTTTGTAGCACTCCAAGGAGTACGGGACGGACATACGTTTATCCCGGCTGCACTGGAGCGGGGCGCGGCAGCGGTTTTGTGTACCCGCTGTGACGGGGATTATCCTGCCATTGTTGTGAAAGATACAAGACTTGCTTTGGGCGATATTGCCCGGGGTGAGCGGGAGCGTATCGGTATGAAAGTGGTGGGGATTACCGGATCGGTAGGCAAGAGCACCACCAAGGAAATGGTGGCATCGGTTTTGCAGACGACTTACCGGGTAGGCAAAACGCCGGTAAACCATAATAATGATATCGGTATGCCTATGGCAGTGCTGGAGATGAGCGCGGATACCCAGGTGGCGGTACTGGAAATGGGTATGAATCATTTTCGGGAGATCGCTTACTTAGCATCCATCGCCAAACCGGATGTGGCAGTGATCATCAATATCGGAACCATGCATATTGAGCATTTAGGTTCTATGGAGGGAATCCTGCAGGCGAAGCTGGAAATTTTGGAAGGTATGTCTGCTGACGGTAAGATCGTTTTGAATGGTGACGATGCCCTGCTGTGGAATCAGCACCGGTTGGCGGGTGTGCAGGCGGATTATTTTGGTGTCCGCAATCCGGAATGTGCCGTACGGGCAGAAAATATTATAGAGGAAGAGGGCTGCTTGCGCTTTACCGCACAGTGTCCCACCGGTGCGTTTCCGTTAGAGCTGGCGCTGGAGGGCGCACATTATGTGCACGACGCCCTGGCAGCGATCGCTGTTGGCTTGCATTTGGGCGTAGAACCGGAAAAAATCCGTCAGGGACTTCAAAATTTCCGGACGATGGCAGGTCGGCAGCAGATTTTTGAAAAGAACGGATATACGATCATTGAGGATTGCTATAATGCCGGTCCGGAATCCATGGCTGCAGCACTGTCTGTACTGGGCAATAAGGCCGGTCGGCGTATTGCGGTTTTAGGCGATATGCTGGAGCTGGGTGTCTGCACCCAGGCGGAGCACTATAAGGTGGGCAGGATCGCCGCGGAAAAGGCGGATGTGCTGTTTGCTTACGGTCCGAACAGCGAACGGATGCTTTACGGTGCTATGACCGGCGGTATGCCTCAGACAAAGGCTAAAGCGTTTGCAGACCGGGAACGGTTGGTTTCTGAACTGAAATATATGGCAAAGCCTGGTGATGTTCTGCTGTTTAAGGGCAGTCGGGGGATGCGTATGGAGCTGATTCTGGAGGCTTTTCTGAATCAGGATTAAGGACTTTTGAGAAGAAAGAACAATAGTCGGAGGAACGATTGATGATCAAAGTTGTCACAGCCGCATTAGCCGGCGGTGTGTTATCCGGTGTGCTGGGCTATTTTTTGCTGCCGGTGCTGCGGGCACTGAAGGCAGGACAGTCTATTCGGGAAATAGGACCTACCTGGCATAACACCAAATCAGGAACACCGATGATGGGCGGTCTGATGTTTATTGGCGCGGCGGTGATCTGCCTGCTGGTATGTATTCCTATGATGGAGGAATATACAGTTTTTTATGTGTTGCTTCTGAGCCTGTGTTTTGGTTTGGTTGGCTTTTTGGATGATTTCTGCAAGATTAAATTTAAGCGGAATCTAGGTCTGACGAGCCTGCAGAAGGCTATGCTCCAAATGGCTGTATCCGCCTTGTATGTGTATCTGCTGTATAAGGAAGGAAGCCTTACCAGCGATATTTACATCCCGTTTTTGAATGAGACCTTTTACATCCATCCCCTTGCATATATTTTCTTTGCAATGTTTGTAATGGTTGGCTGTGTAAACGCGGTAAATCTAACAGACGGTATTGACGGTCTTTGCGGCAGTGTGACCATTCCGGTAATGGTGTTTTTTGCAGTAGCTGCGGTTGCAATGGGACGGTATGATCTTGCACTGCTTCCTGCGGCGCTGGCGGGGGGACTGGCAGCGTACCTGTTTTACAACTGGCATCCTGCAAAGGTGTTTATGGGTGACACCGGTTCGCTGTTTTTAGGCGGTGTCGTTTGCGCAATGGCATTTGCTTTGGACATCCCCTTGATTCTGATCGTCGTCGGAATTGTGTACATTCTGGAGACCATGTCTGTAATTTTACAGGTGGCGTTTTTTAAGCTGACCCATGGAAAGCGGTTGTTCAAAATGTCTCCTATTCACCACCATTTTGAAATGTGCGGCTGGAAGGAAGAGAAGATCGTGACCGTCTTTTCTGCTGTTTCAGTGCTTGCTTGTTTAATTGCCTGGTTTGGAGTTTCCGGGCGTATTGGCTGATCGAAAGGAGCTAATATGGCAATACAGCCCCGTCTGTATGCCAAAGAGGACCGTCGCCTGGGACAGAGCCGGGCGAGGGAAAGTGTGGATATTCCGTTTTTGATTATTTTGTTGCTGCTGATGAGTGTAGGTCTGGCGATGCTCTATTCTGCCAGCTCTGCCCAGAGCCAGTATGATACCGGTTATACCGACTCTACCAAATACTTGCAAAAGCAGGCTGTTTGCGCCGGGATTGGATTAGTTGCCATGGCAGCGCTGAGCAGAATACCGGCTGGCTTTTGGTTAAAGACTGCTTGGCCGCTGTATGGGATCAGTATTGCGCTGCTGCTGTCGGTGCTGCTGTTTGGTCAGTCTGTAAACGGCGCGAAACGGTGGATCAATATTGCCGGACTGCAGTTTCAGCCCTCTGAGATCGCGAAATTTACACTGATCGTTTTATTTTCCAGACTGACAAAAGGCTTTGGCCGTGCGGCAGGTCAGTTTCGGTATGGCGTGTTGGGATTTGGGGCTGCACTGTTGGGGATCTTGATTCCGCTGGCATTGGAAAAGCATTTGTCTGCGATTATGCTTATGGGTATGGTTGCGGTGGTTATGATGTATGTGGCAGGGACGAACCCCAGATGGCTTCTTGCCGGCGCGGCTTTGGCGGCGGTGTTTGTGGTGGTCTATGTAAGCCTGATGGGCTATGCAGGTGACCGGATCACCGCATGGCTGCACCCGGAACAGGATCCCAGTGATACAGGGTATCAGATTCTGCAATCCCTTTACGCCATCGGTTCAGGCGGTGTGTTGGGGTTGGGACTGGGGAAAAGCAAGCAGAAATATTTGTATCTGCCGTTCCAATACAATGACTATATTTTTGCGATCATCTGTGAAGAGCTTGGACTTTTTGGAGCACTGCTGATCATTGTGCTGTTTGGGGCACTGATCCTGCGGGGTTATTGGATCGCACTGCGGGCACCCGACCGGTTTTCTACGGTGCTGGGCACAGGCCTGATCACGCTGATTGCAGTGCAGACGGTCTTAAATTTAGGAGTTGTGACCAATTTGCTGCCTTCTACCGGTATCGCACTGCCGTTTTTCTCTTATGGAGGAACGGCGTTGGCTGTGAATTTGGGTGAAATGGGGATTTTGCTCAGTATTTCCCGTAATAGAAATCGCGCAACACAACAGGAGGAGTTCCTATGAACGTTATTTTTAGCTGCGGCGGCACTGCCGGTCATATCAATCCGGCGATCGCGGTTGCCAATGTATGTAAGGAGCGTTATCCCGATTCAAGAATTTTGTTTATTGGCGGGATCGGTGGAATGGAGGAAAAGCTTGTGCCCAAAGCGGGCTACGAGCTGAAAACGCTCCCTGCGGACGGCGCGTCCCGGGGCAAGTCTGTCAAAGCACTGATGCATAACGGAAAAGTTCTGCTCAACCTGGTGCGGTCTGTTCGCGCCTGCAAGCGGATCATCCGGGAATTTCAGGCAGATGTGGTGATAGGAACCGGCGGTTATGCCAGTTTTCCTGCGCTTATGGCTGCTTCCATGATGAAGATCCCCACTTGCGTCCATGAAAGCAATGCTATGCCGGGACTGACGACCCGACTGGTTGCGGACCGGGTCGATAAGGTGCTTGTGTGCTTCCCTGAAAGCGCAAAGCATTATCGCCATCCGGAGAAGGTGGAAGTGGTAGGTATGCCGGTGAAGCGGGAGTTTATATTCACCAAAAAGGAAGAGGCACGCAAGGAGCTTGGCTTGGACGAGCGACCGGTGATCGTATCTGCTTATGGCAGTCTGGGCGCGCAGGCGATGAACGAAATGACAGCCAGACTTTTCCGGCTGGAGCAGGATGCAGGCTTTCCTTATCAGCATATTCATGCGGTAGGAACATACGGTTGGCGGTGGATCCACGATTATGCGGCGCTGCACCAGGTGGATTTGCGAAACTGTCCGGCGGTTATGGCGCAGGAGTATATTTATAATATGCCTACCGTGATGGCAGCGGCGGACATTGTGATCAGCCGCGCCGGTTCGTCCAGTTGTAATGAGATCGCGGCATCGGGAACGCCGTGCATTTTGATTCCTTCCCCCAACGTGACGGACAATCATCAGGAGAAAAATGCCCGCGCCATGGAACAGAAGGGTGCTGCAGTTGTGGTTTTGGAAGCAGAATGTACCGAACAGCGGTTGATGCAGGAGATTCAGGGTCTGCTTTCTGACAAGCAGCGATACACCAAGATGTCTATAGCACTTCAAAATATGGTGATCCCGGACTGTGCAGAGCGGCTGTGCGATGTGATCCAAAGACTTGCTTTGGGCAAAAAATAAGGAGAATGCGACTATGGATACCAGGGATAAAAAACGCGGCGGCAGAAGAGGCAGGACAAAAGTCCGTACAGAAAGACCGGCAGATTCCCAGATCGTCTATACCCAGCCGAAGCCGTTCAACAGAAACCGTGTGCTGTTGCGTGTGGCGACTGTGGCGGCGGTAGTTCTTGCACTGTTTTTTGGAATGTCTATATTTTTTAAGGTTGAGCACGTGGCGGTAGCCGGTGCGAAAAAATACACAGCATGGGATGTTATGGAGGCTTCCGGGATTCGGACGGGAGAGAACCTGCTGACCATCAATCGGGCGAAGATCAGCGGAAAAATCCGCACACAGCTTCCTTATGTGAAAAGTGTCCGCGTAGGAATAAAACTGCCGGATACGGTCAACATAGAAATCGTTGAGATGGATGTGGTTTACGGAATCGAAGCAGCAGACAGCTCCTGGTGGCTGATGGATGCCTCCGGAAAGCTTGTGGAAAAAATCAGCGCGTCTGCTGCTAAGGGCTATACCCAGATTTTGGGCGTGCGTTTGAACAATCCGGAAATCGGGCAGCAGGCGGTGGCGGAAGAGCCGGAGCCTGATCAAACCGATGAGGCAGGACAGACTGTGCCGGTGACGGTACGGGGCAGTGAGCGGCTGGCTGCGGTTATATCCATTCTGCAATATTTGGAGGAGAACGGAGTGATCGGTCAGGCGGCCAGCCTGGATGTGACCAGCCTGAAGGATATTCAGCTGTGGTATGAAGACCGGTATCAGGTGCTGCTGGGTGATACAACCCGACTGAGCTTTAAGATCCAAAGTATGAAGCAGGCGATCGATCAGCAAAAGCACTATCAGACCGGTATTATGGATGTGAGCTTTACGATCTGGCCGGATGAGGTAAATTTAAGTCAGTTTCCCAAATAGATTCGGTTTTTCTTGTTTTTTTGAAAATTCTTTGCCGAAAAATAAGAATTTCTATTGACCAATTCGATTTTTCGGGGTAGAATATAGAAGTGCAATTGTAATTTAAGCAGAAATGTTTGGCTGTTCTGCGAATCGATACATAGGAGGAGAACGTAAATGTCTGAAATGTTCCAGGATCGCGTTGTTAAAATCAAGGTAATCGGTGTTGGCGGTGCCGGTAACAATGTTATCAACCGTATGATTGAGGCCGGTGTCGACGGCGTAGATTTTGTTGTGATCAACACCGATAAGCAGGACCTGAATAAGTCCGTTTGTAAGAATAAAGTTCAGATCGGCGAGAAGCTGACCGGCGGTATGGGTGCCGGTTCTAAGCCTGAGGTCGGTCAGAAGTCTGCTGAAGAGTCCAGAGCAGCCATTGCCAAGGTTCTGGAGGGCGCGGATATGGTGTTTATCACCGCCGGTATGGGCGGCGGTACCGGTACCGGTGCAGCACCCATCGTTGCAGACCTGGCACATGAGGCCGGTGTGCTGACTGTTGGCGTTGTGACCAAGCCCTTCAAGTTTGAGGGTGCAAACCGTATGCGTCAGGCTGAGATGGGCATTTCCGCCCTGTCTGACAAGGTGGACTCCCTGATCATCATTCCCAATGACCGTCTGAAGTACGTTACAGATCAGAAAATTACCTTCGCCAACGCTTTCGGCATCGCAGACGATGTTCTGAAGCAGGCGGTGACCTCTATTTCTGAGCTGGTTGGTTACTCCGATAGAGTGATCATCAACCTGGACTTTGCGGACGTTTCTGCAGTTATGAAAGATGCAGGCCGTGCACATATGGGCGTTGGTGTTGCTTCCGGTCGTGAGAAGGCTGAGCAGGCTGCTCTTGCAGCTGTTGCAAGCCCCCTGCTGGAAACCTCCATCAATGGCGCTACCGGTGTTCTGGTGAATGTGACCGGATCTTCTGAGCTGACACTGGATGATGTAGAGACTGCTGCAAGCATCGTTCAGGAGGCTGCAAATCCCGATGCAAACATCATCTTTGGTGCTACTTCCTCCGATGAGTTTGAGGACGAGATGCGTGTAACCGTGATCGCTACCGGCTTCGAGCAGAAGCCTGAGGCGAAGGAAGCAAACGCTTCCGGAAGTGCTGCCAAGACCTCTGATGATATTGAGGAGATCTTCAGCATCTTTAACCGCTAATTAAAATGATGCGGCATCCCGGACACCATGTCCGGGATGCTTTTTTGCGGGAGGAACGCAATGAGTGTGTATCAAGCGTTGGCGGGAAGCTATGACCGCCTTACAAATGACGTAGACTATGGTTCGATTGTAGACTTTTATCGACAGATCCTCCGCCGGGAAGGGCTGTCGCCCCGCACGGCAGTAGACTTGGCTTGCGGAACGGGGTCTGTTTCGGTTCTGCTGGCGGCGGACGGTTTGCGGGTGACCGGCGTTGATATGTCCGAAGAAATGCTGTGCGCTGCCACACAGAAGACCTATGGAATGAAAAATCCGCCGATGTTTGTGTGCCAGCGGCTGCAGGAGCTGCGCCTGCCAAGAGGTGTTGATCTGGCGGTTTGCGCGCTGGACAGTATGGACTATATTACAGATCCTGTGGACTGTCAGGAAGCGATCCGCAGGATCTACCGTTGCTTGAACCCCGGTGGCTGCTTTATTTTTGATGTGAATACCCCGCAAAAGCTTCGTGCCATGGACGGACAGGTCTTTTTGGATGAGGATGAGGATGTTTATTGTATTTGGCGGGGGGATTTTGATGAGTCTGCCAATATTTGCAGCTACGGAATGGATCTGTTTCAGCGTAGAGGGAAAATGTGGGTCCGCAGTTTTGAGGAACATAGAGAATATGCATATTCTGCTGAACAATTAACCGGATATTTGCGTCGGGCGGGCTTTTCCCGTATCGAGGTGTTTGCGGACAGGCGGTTTGAGAAGCCCGGTCCGGCGGAACAGAGAATTTTTTTGAAGGCGAGAAAGGGAAGCGTCAAATGAACGATTATTTAGTACGGGGCATGACCATGGACGGCTTTGTAAAGGCGGTTGCGATCCGTTCAACACAGCTTGTGCGCAGAGGCGCCGAGATCCATAAGACTTCGCCTAACGCTACTGCGGCCTTTGGACGGGCATTGACTGCTGCTTCTATGATGGGGAATATGCAGAAGACGGAAAACGGCTCAATGACACTGCAGATCAAGGGCGGCGGTCCGATCGGCGGCATCGTTTGCGTGTCCGATCCTGTTGGAAATGTGCGGGGATATGTACTCGAGCCCAATGTGCCGCTGGTGGAAAAATATCCGAGAAAACTGGATGTGGGAGCGACAGTTGGCACCAACGGAACGTTGACTGTCATTCGGGATCTGCAAATGAAGGAGCCTTATGTTGGGTCGGTGGAGCTGATTTCCGGTGAAATTGGCGATGATGTTACGGCATATTTTGCCCAAAGTGAGCAGACACCTACAGCCTGCGCCCTGGGTGTACTGATTGATACGGATACAAGCGTTAAGGTCGCAGGCGGTTATCTTTTACAGCTGCTGCCCGGTGCACCTGATGATGTGATCGACCGGTTAGAGCAGGGAATTCAGAGAGCCGGAGCGGTGACGGCAATGCTGGAGCAGGGTATGACACCGGAGGACATCCTTGGTCAGGTGTGCGGTGATCTGGGTATCGTATTTATGGAAACCACCGAAGTGGGTTATCAGTGTTATTGCTCCCGGGAACGGGTCACAGCAGCATTGATCAGTTTAGGAGAACAAGAACTGCGGGAAATTCAGTCTGAGGGGAAAACATTTCCGGTTGAATGTCAGTTTTGTGACACGGTCTATGAATTTACACCGGAGGATGTGGAAGCGATTCTGAAAAAGCTTTGATTTTAAGCGGTTTTTGGTGGAAAAAAAGCAGATTTTCGATAATAAAAATTCTTACAAAAAAATCGAAAAAAGTGCTTGACAAAACGGTCTTCTCCCTGTATAATGAACCACGTCGCTGAGGTGTGCAGCACCCGCGACGATGCGAGGGGAGCATAGCTCAGCTGGGAGAGCACATGCCTTACAAGCATGGGGTCACAGGTTCGAGCCCTGTTGTTCCCACCAATTTGGCCCGGTGGTGCAGTCGGTTAGCACGCCAGCCTGTCACGCTGGAGGTCGACGGTTCGAGTCCGTTCGGGGTCGCCATAAAGCATCTGAGCAGAGCTTAATGCTC
>JAFSDV010000020.1 GCA_017436035.1 Oscillospiraceae bacterium
CAATATCCCTCAGGCACGGGAAGCAATGGACCGTTTCAAAATGCAGGCTGCTCAGGAAGTGGGCGTAAACCTGACCAACGGCTACAACGGTCACCTGACCTCCCGTGAGGCAGGCTCTGTCGGCGGCCAGATGGTCAAGAAGATGATCGAGGCTTACGAGCAGGGTATGCAGTAATCCTTTGACGGAATCATCGCCCCCTGCAGGGGCGGTGATACATATTGCAAGAAATGAGATGCTTAAAAAAAGCATCTCATTTCTTATCCTTATTTTGCGTATTCCACAGCCTTGGTTTCCCGGATCACATTGACCTTGATTTGTCCGGGGTACTCCAGCTCTGCTTCGATCTGCTTGGCAATATCCCGGGCGAGAATGATCATATTATCCTCGGTGACTTCCTCAGGCTTGACCATAATACGGACCTCGCGGCCTGCCTGAATGGCGTAAGCCTTTTCTACACCGGGATAAGAACCGGTGAGCTCTTCCAGCTTTTGCAGCCGGCGGATGTAGTTTTCCACATTTTCACGGCGGGCACCGGGACGGGCAGCAGAAACAGCGTCCGCGGCCTGCACCAGTACGGCGATAACCGTCTTCGGCTCAACGTCACCGTGGTGCGCCTCAATGGCATTAACGATCACAGGATTTTCCTTGTACTTCCGTGCCAGATCCGCACCCAGCTGCACGTGGCTGCCCTCCACCTCATGGTCAATGGACTTGCCAAGATCGTGCAGAAGACCTGCCCGCTTCGCCATTGCTACATCAACGCCCAGCTCTGCGGCCATCAGACCGGCAATGTGAGCAACCTCCATAGAATGGTTCAGCACGTTCTGACCGTAAGAGGTTCTGTACTTCTGACGGCCCAAAATCTTGATCAGCTCCGGATTCAAGCCGTGAACGCCGGTTTCGTAGCAGGCGCGCTCGCCCTCTTCACGAATGGTCCGGTCCACTTCCTTGCGGGCCTTCTCCACCATATCCTCAATACGGGTTGGATGGATGCGTCCGTCTGCGATCAGCTTCTCCAGTGCCAGTCTGGCAACCTCCCGGCGAACGGGATCAAAGCTGCTGACGGTAATCGCCTCCGGGGTATCGTCAATGATCAGATCAACTCCGGTGATCGTTTCCAGGGTGCGGATATTCCGACCCTCGCGGCCAATGATCCGCCCCTTCATCTCATCGTTGGGCAGTGCAACAACGGATACCGTTGCTTCTGCCGCATGATCGGCAGCGCACCGCTGGATTGCAATGGATAGGACCTCTCTGGCCTTTTCGTCTGCTTCGTCCTTCATCTGCTGTTCGATCTCTTTGATCTTCACCGCAGTCTCGTGACGGACCTCTTCTTCAATGCTCTTGAGCAGGAACTCTTTTGCCTGCTCCTGGGTCAGACCGGAGATCTGTTCCAGGGTGGCAAGATGCTGCTTCCGGATCTCCTCCGCCTCTGCTTTGGCTTGGGCAACCTCTGTCACGCGCTGAGCCAGTTCCTCTTCCTTGCGCTCAAAGGCATCGGCTTTCTTGTCCAGGGTTTCTTCCTTCTGCTGCAGCCTGCGCTCCTGCTTGCTCAGCTCCGCGCGGCGTTCCTTAACTTCCTTGTCGTGCTCTGTCCGGGATCTATGGATTTCATCCTTGGCTTCCAAAAGCATTTCCTTCTTACGGCTCTCGCCGCTGCGGATCGCTTCATTGATCAGCCGGGTAGCTTCTGCTTCAGCAGAGCCGATCTCCCGCTCGGCGACCTTCTTCCGATAGGTTACGCCGGTTCCAAATCCTATCGCCACGCCTGCTACAGCGCAAGCGGCGATCAGAATAATCGCTAGTGTCAGGTCCATAATTCTCGTGCACACCTCCTTTGTAGAATAGGCATCACCAAAGGGGTGAGCGTCATGGCTCCCATGTGTAAATTTTAACTCAGGCTGCCGGTATCCCGACAGCAAATATAAGCATCAATAAACGCCATGAGGCGCAACGCAACCCCCGCTAAATGCCGGTTGTAGATAAAAATGAAACGTGGCGGTCTAAACCTGCCCATCGTACACCATACCGAATCTATTTTAAGTGCATATAGCGGAAATGTCAAGAACAATTACTTAAAAGCCTGTAATTTCTCCGTCATTTTTATGCAAATAGCTTAAAAGATGGCTGCTTCCCTACTCAATCGAATTTGTGTCTGTTCTTTCGTTTCCTCCATTGACAACGCTCCTTCGCCGTGATAAAATACACCCATTCGCGGGCGTGGTGGAATTGGCAGACACGTTGGATTTAGGTTCCAATGGATTTCCGTGCAGGTTCAAGTCCTGTCGCCCGTACCAAAGCCCTAAAGGCAACAGCCTTTGGGGCTTTACTTATTACCTCTTCACTCTTCACTTTTCACTTTTCACTAAAAACGCCTTTAGGGCTTTGAAGTAATAAGTAACAGTGAATAGTGAAGAAGTTGTGGTATCCGCTTCGCGGATGCTATTCAGGTCTGGTCTGCAGCATCTTCAATTTGAGGCAGCAGCTCCAAGTGCAATAAATACTGCAGCAGCTCTTTACTTAGGTATTCCTTTGTCGCAAAAGCATCCTCATCTGGTGGCGCAGGCGCAAAATCATCGCAGGCAACGGTATCCGGCCTCTTCCTTCTGGCCTTGTGTTGCATACAATGCCCGCAGTAGACCCGAAAGATCTTCCGCTCATTAAGGGCATAGTGCTGATGAAAATGTACGCATTCTCTACAATAGTTCTTTTCCATGTCTGTCACCTCGCAGATATTATAGAGTTTATTCCTCTAAATGTCAATAGAGTTTTAAACTCTATGGTATGCTACTTGCGAGGTGATCGTATGAATTATGTACAGAGAATCCGGGCTTTACGTGAAGACAACGATATGACACAGATGAAGATTGCACAACTACTGCAGGTTGGACAAAAAACATACTCAGACTATGAATTGGGAAAAACCAGGATCCCAATAGATAGCCTGATCGTACTGGCAAGGTTATATAATGTGAGTATGGATTATATTTGCGGTGTCAGCGACACACGCAAGCCATTTCCCCAAAAACTAAAATAAGTGTTGCTATTGCTGGCTTTTTGATAAGTACAGTGGCCGCAATATACCCGGAATATTTTGCGATGATCGAATGTATAGTGTTGCCGATAATATGCACAAGTCTTGCAGGAGTTCGTATCCATTGAAAGTCACCTCACGCTTATTCTAACCTGAAACAGATTGAAGGCCAATAATCTGTTTCAGGTTATTGTACAATGTGTTTGAGGTGATAGTATGTATAGGCGCATTCGGGATCTTCGTGAAGACCACGATCTGACACAAAAGCAAATTGCACAGGTTCTTGGTATGTCTCAGACCGGTTATTCCAAATACGAAACTGGCGAAAATGATATTCCCACCGCAGTATTGATCAAGCTTGCAGATTTCTATAAAACTTCTACAGATTATCTTCTCGGCAGGACGGATAAGAAATAATTCTTTCCTCCAGTCCGTTATGAACACCCGCATCAAAAACGGCGAACTTCCATGGAAGTTCGCCGTTTTTTACTGTGTTATTGCTTTTCCGGAAGAAATATGCCCCAAAGGGCACTGGTATCGTCTCTGTGCTTGAAGCGAGGATATGCGGTGCAATCCGGATCTGCGTTCTGCAGGGCGCACAAAGTCTGGAACATTTCCTCCAGATCGTTTTCCTGCATTGCTTCAAACAGGGCTTTGTAGTTCTGGTAATGACCAAATACGTCCGTCAACTGAGAGAAGCCGTCACTGAAAGCACCGACACAAACCGGTTCAGTCAACTCCCAGGCTTCCTCCCGGGCATTGCAGATGCCATCGTCGGTCAACAGGTCCAGTATCCAGTACCCCCCCGGCTTGTTGCGCAGACAACGGTTTTGGATCAGCAAATCGTTGCAGGCTTTTTTTGCCTCTCTCATAGAAGCTCCGGTCCGTAAGTGGATCTGCTTCATCTGTTCCAGTACCTGATTGTCCAGCCTCGGCAGATTGCTGTCCAATGCGCAGAAATCTCTACTGTCCGGAAGCTTTGCCACACCAACACAGTCACCTATGCCAAAAAATTCCAGCTTACCGTCCCGCTGACGAAACAGTGCAAAACCGGCAGAGGGGCTATCCTTCGGGGCATCGCTTCCTGTGCTTCGCAGTACCTGTACGTATTCCTCCCGCACCTGCGCCACCACCTGCCGCAACAGTTGCCGGGTAGGGCGTGGGTCATCTTGATCCAGCAGTGCACACAGGCCGTCCCGGATCTTTCCGGCCATCCAAGCGCTGTCAGAAATAGGATCCACAATGTTTTTACCACTGAGGCAAGACGCACCGTCCAACACGAAGCAGTAGTTCTTTCCGTAACCGATAGCATCCTCGCAAATCCGGGCTTCAGAGCCCGGATAGCAAATGCCTTGCTTTAACTCAAACAAAACAAAATACCTCCTGCCACTACCAGGACTCCAAGAGCAAAGACGATCAAATGCCGACACATAAAGCTGCGTTCAAACTTCTGAGTCTTCCTGTCTCTTTTGACTATATGGAAACCGTGGAGGATGATACCAAAGGCGGCAAATACACACATCAACGCACCCATTAGAACCACGATCAGACCAGCAGCGTGTTTAATGGACTGCTCAGCGATGGCGCCGGTGATACTTAAACTTCCGATGGTGAAGCTGACAATACCGGAAAACAGGCCGAGGAATTCCATATTTTTGGCCATACTTTCCTTTTCCTGGGCTTCCATAGCCTGACTCATTTCGTGCATTTGGCTGGCCAAAGTCTCCTCCTGGATTCGCAGTTTCTGCTGAGCACGAAACTGCTGGTAATAACTGGAATACTGTCCGATCCGAATGGAGTAATCCGTACGGGTATTCTTCTCCAATGAAATAGCCTGATTGACTTTTTTTATTGCTTCCTCCAGATCGCCGCAAAGGGCCAGGATACGGCCGTAGGTGCAATAGTATTTTGCGTATCCATCGGATTGGGCAATGGCCTTGATGGCCGAAGTTTTGGCATCCTCCAGCCAATGCTCAGGTGCAGCTTCCAATTGCTCCCGGAACGCAATGCTGGCGTTTTCAAATACCAGCGCGACAGTTTCTGCGAAGGCGTGGGAACCGCCGTGATTTTTGGTAAGGTTTATGCTGTTGGTCTTGGCATCGATCAGCAGGTCCATCAAGAAAGCGTCATTACTTCCTACCGCCATATCCATTCTGTAAAGCACATCCAAATGGAAGAAGTAGATATGCTCATATTTTTCGGTGGAGGCGTTGACCTGCAGTTTCTTTCCGAAAATATCCCGATAAGTCTCCAGAAGTTCCCCTTCCTCCTGGGGGTTTTTCTGCAGTCTTTCATAATTGATCGCCACAGAAAAGGCAGCGAAGGCGATTTTCTCCTCATCAGTGCCGTAGCGCAGCTGTTGTCCCGGTTTGGGCAGCAGCTGCCGCACAGGAGGCTCGGGATATTCTTCCCGTTCCTTTTTGATGATGAAGTCTGCCCAATCCCGGGCAAAGCCGGCAATTGCTAACTCATACGCGCGGTATTCCTCACCGGGGAGATTCAGAAATTCTTGCTTTATCTCCTCCAGAGAAAGAACCTTCTTTCCTGCGGCCCTAAGTTCCTCTTGGTAGACTTCGCGCATAAGCGCGATCAGCTCCGTCCGTTCAGCAGGGACCTGATTGGAAATTGTGGCAGATTTTTCGGCAATTGGGGCAGTCATAGCGGCACCTCCGTATGTTAATATACATAGTATAACAGTTTTTACAAAAATGAGCAATATATTTCTGGATGATTGGTGTCGCTTTTTATCCTTACTGTTTATAAGGTTTTTATTAAGGTGACGTCATCTTTAGGTTCCAATGGATTTTTGTGCAGGCTTAAATCCTATAAAACAACGCGCCCTTTTTATATAATGGAAAAAACATCCCCCGCCGGAAGAATTTTGTTGAATTACCTCTACAGCTGTGTTATGCTAGGGCAGAGCAATAAACCTGCCTTTGTAAAATGGGTTGTGGCTTATCGCTCTACCCTAGGTACGGAGGTAAAATTATGACGGGACAGCACATAAGCTATATTCTGCAGATCATTACCATTGCGATCACATTGGGGCTTGGTTTATTTTCGGCATATCAGACCAAAAAGATCCAGCACGGACAGAATATTATCTCTGTTACCACGAATTACCGTATGAAGCGCAGTGAGCAGCTGAAGGAGTACGGACAGGTTTTGATGTCCAACACAGTCCCCGAGTTGTTTGATCTGGGCACGGATATGTCCCAAATGCTGCAGGCAGCTTACACCGCAGCGGAGTCCATCTCTATGATCCTGCACAGGCATTTTGACGCGGACAAGGAGCTGATCGAGCTTGCTTCCGGCATTGCTGATCTTGCATTCCAGTATTGCCGCAAGGGAGATCCGGTAGTTCGTGCTGAGCTGACCTATCAACGGAAAGTGTTCCGGATCAAGTGTGATATGTATACTACAGCGGACTGGAATCGGATCAAGTCGGAGACAAAGGGAAAGAACACCACCTCAGAATCCTGGATCGAGTATCACACAAAGCTGGAAGATTCGTTCCGGGAGGAAATAGATCAGGCAAAAAGAGAGTACGAGGAGACTGTGGGTCAAGGTCTGCCTGTATAATAAATGTATAAGCAACCACCCTTCAACCGGATGCATCTGGCAAGGATGCAATGCCCACAATGTACACGAAAAATCTTACGGTTATTGAATACATAGTGCTGACGAAAATGCGCACAACCTTTGCAACGCATTTTATCCATCTGTATCACCTCACCCTTAGATTAACAGCACATTTGCTCATTGTTAATACAGCATTTATACTGTACAGTAATAATTGTTAAATTACAACAAAAAGGACGAAAGCAAATATGCTGTATATCGAAAGAATTAAGCAATTTCGACAAGAAAACCGCATTACCCAAGCGCAGGTAGCCGAAACTCTGGGCATTTCACAACAGCAGTATTTTAAATATGAAAAGGGTATTAACGAATTACCGATCAGATACCTGTTCGTAATTTGTAAGACATATGGTATTTCCGCAGATTGGCTGCTGGGATTGCCGAATAAAGATCAAGATTAATCATCACTGTCTATCAACTGCAAAAGCCGTTTGTATTCCTTACTTTTTGCTTAAATCCTATAAAACAACCTGTTAAAACACATTTTTTCTGTTCTTACCTGATTTGATCTTGCAAATGACGCAATTATAGTGTAGAATATCAAAAATACAAATGAATATTTCTGAATGATGTATTCGGGAAAGTGCGCCAGCGCAGCCGAAGGAGTAACGCTCTCAGGAGTCCGAACCGGACAAGACCGAACACTGACAGAGCTTTGGAGACACTCATTAAATTGAGGGCCGAAGGTGCAAGCGTAACAACGCCAAACTCTCAGGCAAAAGGACAAAGATTTCTTTTGAAATGCTGTACTTTTTAGCGGGTCGTGTTGTTTGCACGATCCGTTTGTTTTTTATGTAAGATACAGGAGGTCAATATGGAAAAATTTTTAGAAGCAGTAGCGGATATTAACGGTACTGTTAACAACGCGGTATGGGGTCTTCCGGGTCTCATTCTGCTGATCGGCACAGGCATTTTACTTACCTGCGGTACTAAATTCTTTCAGATCAGTCACATAGGGCACTGGTGGAAGGAAACGATCGTCAGCGTTTTTAAGAAGAACAGCAAGTCCACCAAGAGCGGTGACAAAAAAGCCATCTCCCAGTTTCAGGCACTGTGCGCCGCCCTTGCCGCAACCATCGGTACAGGCAACATTGCCGGCGTATCCGCTGCTATCGTAACCGGCGGTCCGGGCGCTGTTTTCTGGATGTGGGTCGCCGCATTCTTTGGTATGATGACCAATTTCTCGGAGAATCTTTTGGGCATCTATTACCGCCGCAAAAACAAGGACGGCGAATGGTCCGGCGGTCCCATGTACTACCTGAAGGACGGTCTGGGCAAGCACTACTCAAAGCGTTGGCTTTCTCCTATTGCCAATGTGCTGGCTGTTTTGTTCTCCTGCTTTGCCATTCTCGCTTCCTTTGGAATCGGAAATATGGCGCAGATCAACAAGATTGTACTGAATATGGATGCCGCGTTCTTCAGCGGTGTGACGCTTGGTAATATTCCCGGCACAGACATCAGCATCATCCACCTGATCATCGGCATTGCTTTGCTGATCCTGGCTGCCCTGATCATCATCGGCGGACTGAAGCGAATCGCCAGATTTGCAGAAGTCGTTGTGCCGATCATGGCAGTAACCTATGTGATCGGTTCTTTGATCATCTTTGCCAGCAATATCACGCAGGTGGGCGCAATATTTGCAGCCATCTTCAAATTCGCATTCACCCCAGCTGCATTCCTGGGCGGCGGTATCGGTGTTCTGATCAAGAAGACTATGACCCAAGGCTTCAAAAGAGGTGTATTCTCCAACGAAGCCGGTCTGGGCTCTTCCGTCCTGGTCCACTCCTCTTCCGACGTAAAAGAGCCTGTCAAACAGGGCTTATGGGGCATTTTCGAGGTATTCTTCGACACCTTCATCGTCTGCACTATGACTGCCATCGTTGTGCTGTCCACCGGATATATTGATCTGTCTACCGGTGCTCCCGCAGCCGGCGTTAACGGTGACACCCTCGTTTCCCAAGCCTTCGGCAATTTCTTCGGTGCGCCCGGCACTTGGTTTGTGGCAATCGCTATGCTGTTCTTCGCCTTTACAACGGTTTTAGGCTGGTCTCAGTATGGCACAAAGGCTGTGGAGTATCTGTTCGGCATGAAGGGCGTGAAGGTATACAAATTCATCTTTGTCGCCATGATCCTGTCGGGTGCAGTCATGGAGGGCGGTCTTGCATGGGATTTGTCAGACACCTTCAACGGACTGATGATGATTCCCAACCTGATCGGCGTTTTGGCGCTTTTGCCGCTGGTTCTCAAAATTCTCCGAAACTATGTGGACCGCAAGATCAAAAAGAAAGCCGTTGCGCCAATGCTCTCCTTTGATCCACAGATCCAGACAGAAATGGAAGCCGCTTTGGAACAGGAAGTATAATCCTATACAAAAAGGGATCGCTGCAAAATTTTGCAACGATCCCTAAAAATATTATTTATGAATTAAAGGGGCGACCATCAGTCACCCGGAACGGTCATTTATGTAAGCAATCAGCCTCAGTGCTCAGAAGCCGTATTTTTCAGAGAACTTCTGTAAGTTTACAACGGTATCTGTGTGCCGGGATTCCTCGGCTGCAAAGCCGATCATATGATTGCGCACAGACTCTTGGATATCAGCAATCCTGCAGCCTGTATAATCTCCGCACATATACTCGTAAAGCTCTCGGACGATCCCCTTGTCACCGCCGCCGTGACCGCCCTCAAGCGTCTCATCGGTTTTGGGCACGGACACGGTCCATTTACGCTGATCCTCAAAGGTATAGACGTTGATCTCCGAGTCCGCCCGGTAAGCGAACAGCTCGCCCTTTGTGCCGAATATACGAATGTGCCGACCGCCCTGATTAAAAGCATTGACGATCAATGTAGCGGTAACTCCCCCGGCGAACTCCATGTTCACCGTCTGGTGGTCTGCAACGTCATTATTTGCCCGATAGGCGCACAGACCATAGTCTGTAGTCTTCAGTGCCTGCATAGTCTCCTCGTCCGTAGGCTCAAGACTTTTGGAAATACCGTGGGCAATAATCTGCCGCTTATTTTTATCCTCATAGTAATAGCGAATACTGTTATAGGGACAGGTATCCGCCGCAGGGCAGCCGTCTGTGCAACGCTTCGGTGCGCCCTCCGGCGCATTTTCAGGTTTGAAGTGGGACAAGCTTCCAAAGGATTGTACCTTTGTGCAGGGCTTATCCAAAAGCCACTGGATCATATCCAGGTCGTGGCAGCATTTTGCCATCAGCATCGGTGTGGCATCCGCCTCACGGCACCAGTTGCCGCGAACATAGGCATGGCAAAAGGTCAAATTCCCCACACCTTCAATCTGTTCTATTGACACCACATCACCAATGGTCCCCGCCATCAGCAGATCCTTGATGGTCCCAAAGAAAGCGGTATAACGCATTACATGACAAACCAATGCGATTACCCCTTTACGCTTTGCCGCCACGGCAATGTCCACACATTCCCGGGCTGTTTGGGCAGCAGGCTTTTCCAGCAACAGATTATAACCCTTTTCAATGGCGCGCATTGCCGGCAGATAGTGCATATCGTCCTTGGTGGCGATCACCGCCAGATCCGCCAGCCTGGGCTGTTCCAAAAGGTCCTCCCATTTTTCGTAACAGGCACTTTCCGGCAGGTCATACATCCGCCGGATCTCCTCCCGACCGGTCTTCACCGGGTCGGCTACCGCCACCACTTTATAGGGATTACCCGGCAATTCACGCATACGCCGGGCGTATATACAACCGCGGTTACCCGCGCCGATGATCACAACGCTGATCTGCTTCATTGCACTTCTCCTTTGCACAAAAAATCTCTTGCTTTTCCACTGATCTCATTCTGAACTATATTTACAAATAACACAACACTTTATATTCAGATTATATAACACATTTTTGCTAAAAAGCTCCAAGCCCAAGGGCTTGGAGCTTTTTCCATACAGAAATTACCGGTGCATCGCCTTTTTCAAAACCGGAACGAGCAGCAGAGCAACAGCTCCGCCAATAAGCGCAGTAACAAGCTGCATTCCCCCAAAAGCCGCAGGCAAGGCTTTCAGCATAGGCGCTTTCAGCACACCGGTCTCCAGGAGACCTTCCGCCATGACCCCGCATATCAGCCATACCACAAGGGTATACAGCGCGGCAAATTTTGCCAATGCCGCCCCAAGCCATCCCGCGATTCTGCAAAGCGGCTTCTGCTTTTTCCTGCCTGCCAGGGCAAAAAGGACGGTCACATACACACTATTGCCCACCATAATCGCAGGAACAGTTAGAATCTGCGGTGCAATACCCAGCAAAAACGCCAGCACCGGGGAGATCAGTGCCACCGCAATACCGGCGGGCAGACCGGAAAACAATACAGTAACTGCCAAAAGACTATTGACGCAGGAACCGGTTACGATCTGTCCAAAAGGCTTGGTCAGGGTCTGCAATGCGATCAGCAGTGCAAGCAGAATGGCTGTTTCTGTGACCCGGCGAATATTCTTGTTCATGGTAATACCTCTGTTTTCATATAAAAGAAGTAAATCGGCAATCTTCAAAAAGAAGATTGCCGATTTTTGGTGCCGGTGACCGGACTCGAACCGGTACGCTGTCGCCAGCGGTGGATTTTGAGTCCACTACGTCTACCATTCCATCACACCGGCAGGTGCTTCCATAGTATACACCATCTTTTTGAAAATAGCAAGCAAAAAATCTTCATGTCCGGATTATTTTTTACAGTTTCTTCATTTATTTTCATAAGTAAATGCAGTACAATTACTTTGTCATTCCATAATCTTTTGTTTTTTATAGAAAATGCCACAGGAAAGGACGCATGTGCATTATGCTGGAACTTATCAATATCAAAAAGGACTACCCCGCCGGTGACGGGACAGTCCACGCCTTGAAGGGCATTGATCTGCGCTTTCGAAAAAGTGAATTTGTAGGAATTTTAGGACCCTCCGGCTGCGGCAAGACCACAATGCTCAATATTATCGGCGGTTTGGATCAGTACACCTCCGGTGATCTTTTGATCAACGGCCGCTCTACTAAGGATTTTCAGGACCGGGATTGGGACGCCTACCGGAATCACTCCATCGGCTTTGTCTTTCAAAGCTACAATCTGATCCCCCACCAGTCTGTTCTGCAAAACGTAGAGCTGGCACTGACCTTGTCCGGTGTCAGCAAGCAGGCACGGCGCAAGCGGGCAATCGCTGCCTTGGAATCGGTTGGACTGGGCGATCAGCTCCGGAAAAAGCCCAATCAGCTCTCCGGCGGTCAGATGCAGCGGGTGGCTATTGCCCGGGCATTGGTCAACGACCCGGATATTATCTTAGCTGACGAGCCTACCGGCGCGCTGGACAGTGAAACCAGCATTCAGGTTATGGACATCTTAAAGGAAGTATCCAAAAACCGTTTGGTGATTATGGTCACCCACAATCCCGACCTGGCAGAAAAATACGCCACCCGTGTGATTCAGATGTTGGACGGCACATTGCTCAGTGACTCCGATCCTCTGACGCAGTCTGAAGCAGTCCCCGTTCCGGACCAAAAGCGCACTGCCAAAACCGCAAAAAAGCCCTCCATGAAATTGCGCACAGCCTTTGGTCTAAGCTTGAAGAACCTGATCGCTAAACGAAACCGGACCGCACTGACCAGCTTCGCAGGCTCTATCGGCATTATCGGCATTGCCCTGATCTATGCTGTATCCCAGGGTATGACCACTTATATTAACACCGTACAGGAGGATACCCTTTCTTCTTATCCGCTGACTATACAGGCAACCACCGTAGATCTGGGCAGCCTGATGTCTGCTTTCCTGGAAAGTGCCACCTCAGGCATTGAGCATGACAAGGACGCTGTTTACTCCAAGCCGCTGGTGTACGATCTGATCAATGCCATCAACAGCATTGAAACAACACAAAACGATCTGACCTCCTTCAAAGAATATATTGAGCAGCAGCGTGCAGACCCGCAAAGCAGCCTGCATCAGGCAATCAACGGTGTCCAGTATACCTACGATCTGAATATGCTGGTCTTCACAAAAAATGTAGACGGAAACATCATCCAGTCCGATGCCCAGAAGCTGCTGCAGGAAATGATGGGGCGGCATCTGGGTATGAATATCCCTTCCATATCCCCCAGTCAGGGCGGCAGCAATATGATGAATATGATGCTCTCCTCCTCGGGTACTGCCTCTTTTAATGTTTGGCAGGAACTGCTTCCCGGGGATCAGGGAAAGCCGATAAACCCGCTTTTGGAAAAGCAGTACGACCTGCTGTACGGCGCGTGGCCTACCGCCTATGATCAGATCGTTCTGGTTGTGGACGAGAACAACGAGCTTGACGACATGACCCTCTATGCACTGGGTCTGAAATCCGAAGAAGAAATGAACGCCATTATGGATGCGGCGGTCAATGGCACCCATATCAACGCAAATACCAAAAGCTGGTCTTACGAGGAGCTGTGCGGTATGGAATTCCGGACCGTTCTGCCCGGCAGCTGCTATGCGCTTGACCAGGCAACGGGTCTTTACACCGATCTACGAACAACCGATGCAGGTCTGCGGTATCTGTATGACACGGGCATCTCTCTAAAAATCTCCGGTATCATCCGTCCTAACAAGGATTCTCTGTCTTCTATGATCACCGGCTCTGTCGGTTATACCTCCAAGCTGACGGAATATATCATTCAGCAAGCCCGTGAATCCAACGCCGTAACCGCGCAGATCGCAACGCCCAATACAGACATTTTTACCGGCCTTCCCTTCCGCCCCGCTGCCGGATCGATGACCAACACAGAAAAGGAAACCGCATTCCGGTCCTATATCGCAAATTTGGATTCAGCAGGGCAGGCAGACGCATACGTGCGCATCATGTCTATTCCTTCTCAGGAACAGTTGGATGCATCTGTTTCAAAGATCATGGAAAACCTGACCCGGGCTGAGATGGAGCAGACACTGATCCAAGCCACCATCCAGCAAACCGGTATGCAGGAATCCGAGGTCCGGGACTATATCACAGCTATGGAGGATCAGCAGATCACCGAGCTGTTCACCCAGGCTGTTACCGAGCAGGTCAAAGCCCAGTTCGCCGCCCAGGTAAAGACCCAGCTAAGCGCCATGTCCACACAGGCCTTGGCAGGCGCACTCAATATGTCTATGGGTCAATACACCACCGAGCAGTGCGCCTCCTACTATGATCAGATCCTGGAGTTTTCCGACTCCACCTACGAGGAAAACCTGATCAAGCTGGGCTGTTTGGATTTGGATTCGCCCGCCTCTGTGAATCTGTTTGCCTCCAGCTTTGAAAACAAGGATGTCATTGAGGCAGCCATCGCCGCGTATAACGAAGGTGTTGATGAGCTCAAGCAGATCCGCTATACTGACTATGTGGGCATTATGATGTCCTCCGTCACCACAATCATCAATGCCATCACCTATATTCTGATCGCATTCGTGGCGATATCTCTGGTAGTCTCCTCCATTATGATCGGTGTGATCACTCTGATCTCTGTGCAGGAGCGGACAAAGGAAATCGGTATTTTGCGCGCTATCGGTGCTTCCAAGCGAAATGTTTCCAGTATGTTCAATGCGGAGACCATTCTCATCGGCGCAGCCTCCGGCAGCTTAGGTGTGGGTGTAACTTATCTGCTGTGTATTCCCATTAACGCCATCATTCACGCCCTTACCAAGCTGGAAAATCTGAGCGCCTATCTTCCCTGGCAGACCGCACTGATCCTCATTGGCATCAGCATTCTGCTCTCCGTCTTCTCCGGCTTTATCCCATCCAGAAGCGCGGCGAAAAAAGACCCGGTGGTCGCACTTCGAACTGAATAATCAATATCCCGGACGTGCTGCCGACCGGCAGCACGTCCTTGCTGTATTTTTGCACAAACACGATTTATATTTACAAAAATATTTGGGGAGTATTGCTCTTGATGGAACTGTCCGGCGGTGCTATGATACGAGAGATCGTAAAACACTTCTATTATAATGTAAAGAAGGCGTAATTTAATGGAAACTTCTCTGATCTGTCTGGCTATCGCACTGATTGGCGGACTGATGCTGTCCCGTCTGACAAAGCTGTTCCATCTTCCCGCAGTTACCGCATATCTGATCGCAGGTCTGCTGCTTGGACCTTTCTGCCTGGGTGCCCTGAAGGTGCCCGGTCTTGGTTTCAACTCTTTGGAGCAGGTGGAAGGTCTGCAGATTGTCACTCAAACCGCCCTTGGTTTTATTGCCTTTACTATCGGCAATGAATTCCGCCTGCGTCAGCTCAAGGCGATGGGCAGCAGCGCGATCATCATCGGCATATTGCAAGCGGTGATTACCACTGTGTTGGTGGATATTGTGCTGATCGTCCTGCACCTGTGCTTCCCTCAAATCATCTCCCTGCCCTGCGCCATTGTACTGGGTGCTATTGCCTCTGCCACCGCTCCGGCTGCAACGCTGATGGTGGTGCGGCAGTATAAAGCGGACGGTCCTCTGACCCGGCTGCTGATGCTGGTGGTCGCCATCGATGACGCGGTAGGTCTTTTGCTGTTTTCCGTTTCGTTCGGTATCGCAACCGCCCTGTCCAACGGTCAGGTCAGCATTTTGGCAGTCGTGGTTGAACCGATTGTGGAGATCGTTCTGTCTTTAGGTCTCGGCGCACTGATGGGCTGGCTGCTCAACTGGGTGGAGCAGTTCTTCCACTCCCGCAGTAAGCGTATGACCATCTCTGTAGCCTTTGTCCTGCTGACGGTTGGACTGTCCATGCTGAATTTTCAGATCGGTCCGATTCACTGCGGCTTCTCCTTACTGCTGGTGTGCATGATGACCGGTACGATCTTCTGCAACATCTGCGATACCTCCGAGGAGCTGATGGGCCGCGTGGACAGCTGGACTATGCCCCTGAACATTTTGTTCTTTGTGATCTCCGGCGCGGAGCTGGACCTGCAGGTCCTGATCCAGCCTGTGACCATTCTTGTCGGTGTTATTTACATCATTGCCCGCTCCGCCGGCAAATATTTTGGCTCAAATATCAGCTGCCGCCTGACCCATCAGCCCAAGCCCATTGTAGAAAATTTGGGCATCACCTTGCTTCCCCAAGCGGGTGTGGCATTGGGTATGGCACTGACTGCTGCTTCCCTTACAGACGGCGCGCTGACCCGCAACGTGGTGCTGTTTGCCGTGCTGGTCTATGAGCTGGTCGGTCCGACCCTTACAAAACACTCCCTGACCCGGGTGGGTGAGATCCGTCCCGAAGGTCGTGTCAGTGCCCGTACCCTCAACCTGCACAAACGGTCTAACTGATATTTTTCGGGCGGCTTTTTTCAGCCGCCCGACCTTTTTCCGCCTGATACCAAAACTTCCCTGCACAATTCTTTATAAATCTGCACAAAGCATATTGACACTTTTTTGAATCTGTGCTAAACTTCAGTTAACTAAATCATTGCAAACATGATAGAGGCGCGTCGCATCATCAGTACTTTTTGCCGGGAGGTCTTCGCAGGGCTGTGGTAAACAGGAAAGGGATCGTCGCCGAAGGGTGCTGAGGCGAAAGGCTTCCCTGGGCAGGCAAGGAACACTTGACTGACTGTCGCGTATGCGGAGTGCTATCATCGCGCATTGGGCTTTTTCCGGGGATTGGATCATCGGCAGAAGCAGAACTTGTGCGTATGGATGGCCGATGCTCGCATCGGTTATTTTTGTTTGCGAAAATGAAGGAGGATCTTATGAAACAGCAGAGTATTTTCCGGGGTGTCGCAACCGCGCTGATCACACCCCTGACCGAAAACGGCGTAGATTATCCCGCGCTGAAAAAACTGATCGACTGGCAGATTGGCGAAGGCATTGACGCTCTGGTCATCTGCGGAACTACCGGTGAAAGCTCCACACTGTCGGATGCGGAGCACCGGCAGGTTCTGAAATTTGCTCTGGACGCGGCAGGCGGTCGTGTGCCCATGATTGCCGGTACAGGCTCTAACGATACCGCCTACGCCATCAGCCTGACCCAATATGCCTGCCAGATCGGCTATGACGGCGTATTGGTCGTGACCCCTTACTACAACAAGACTACCCAGAACGGTTTGGTTGCCTCCTTTACCGCGATTGCCAACGCGGCAACCAAGCCCGTGATTCTGTATAATGTCCCCTCCCGCACCGGTGTGAATATCGAACCTGCCACCTACGCAAAGCTGGCAAAAGTTCCCATGATCGCCGCCATCAAGGAAGCAAACGGCAACATCTCCAAGGTTGTGGAGACTGCAGCGTTGGTGGGCGATCAGCTGGACATTTACTCCGGCAACGACGATCAGATCGTCCCCATTATGGCTTGCGGCGGTCAGGGTGTGATCTCTGTCCTGTCCAATGTGCTGCCTAAGGAAACTGTTCAGCTGTGCCGGAAATTCTTTGACGGCGATGTGGCAGGCGCTATGGAGCTGCAGAAGAAATATCTTCCTCTGATCAACGCTTTGTTCTGCGAGGTCAACCCCATCCCCGCCAAGGCCGCCATGGCCGCCATGGGCTTCTGCGAGAATTATCTGAACCTGCCCCTCGTTCCCATGGAAGAAGCCCACCGTCAGACACTGCTGCAGTGCATGCGGGATGTGGGCCTGAATGTCTGATACTCTCAAACCGAATCATCACAAGGAGCTTTATTTTATGATCCGTATTGGAATCGTTGGTTACGGTAATCTGGCAAAAGGCGTAGAGTGCGCCATCCGGCAGAATCCGGATATGCAGCTTTGTGCGGTGTTTACCCGCAGAGATCCTGCATCTGTGCAGATCCTGACCCCCGATGTACCCGTTCTTCCCTTGGCGCAGGTCGCCGACTGAAGGACCGCATTGATGTAATGATCCTGTGCGGCGGCAGCGCAACCGACCTGCCGGCGATGACCCCCGCCCTCGCCCGGGACTTTAATGTGATCGACAGCTTTGATACCCACGCCAACATCCCCGCTCATTTCGCAGCTGTAGATGCAGCAGCGGCGCAAAGCGGTCATATCGCACTGATCTCCATCGGCTGGGATCCCGGCCTGTTTTCCGTGAACCGGCTGTACGCTTCTGCCGTTCTGCCGGAGGGCAAGGATTACACCTTCTGGGGAAAGGGTGTCAGTCAGGGTCACTCTGACGCGGTCCGCCGGATCCCCGGCGTCTTGGACGCCCGGCAGTACACCATTCCGGTGCCCGAAGCACTGGACCGGGTTCGCAGCGGCGAAGCGCCGGAGCTGACCACCCGCCAGAAGCACACCCGCTACTGCTATGTCGTTGCAGAAGAAGGAGCGGACCTTGAGGCGATCGAGCAGACCATCAAGACCATGCCCAACTATTTTGCCGACTACGACACCACTGTGGAATTTATCACCGCGGAGCAAATGCGGCAGGACCACGCCGGTCTCCCCCACGGGGGCAATGTGATCCGCAGCGGCATCACCGGCTGGAACGGAGAAAGCCACCAGACCATCGAATATAAATTGACGCTGGACTCCAATCCTCAGTTTACCGCCAGCGTTCTGGTTGCCTGCGCCCGGGCTGCTACCCGGATGAGGGGAAGAGGAATCACCGGATGCCAGACGATTTTTGACATTGCGCCGGCAGACCTGACTGCCCTGAGCCGGGAGGATATTCTGGCCCATATGCTGTAAATATAAAAAAGCAAGGGAATAATTATGCTTTATAAGAATTTAGCGATCAACGAAGCCGGTCATCTGACCTTTGCAGGCTACGACACGGTGGACCTTGCCCGGGAATACGGCACGGCGCTCATGCTCATGGACGAGCAGATGATCCGCAGCCGCTGCCGGGAATATAAGAACGCCGTCTCGGACTATCTTCCCGCCGGTTCTATGCCCCTGTATGCCAGCAAGGCGCTGAGCTTTAAGGGCATTTACCGGATCATGCGTGAAGAAGGCATGGGCATCGATGTGGTATCCTCCGGCGAGCTGCGTACCGCCGTTGGGGCAGGCTTCCCTATGGAGCACGCCTTCTTTCACGGCAATGCAAAAACAGATTTTGACATCCGCTATGCTATTGAAAACCGTATCGGATACTTCGTCTGCGACAGCGCCGACGAGCTGGATGCCATCGACAAAGAGGCCGCCCGTCAGGGCGTTCGCCAGAAGGTGTTTCTGCGGCTCACCCCGGGCATTGATCCCCATACCCACGAAAAGATCAGCACCGGCAGGATCGACTGCAAATTCGGCGCTGTCATTGAAAACGGTCAGGCAGAGGCACTGGTCCTGCAGACCCTTTCCAAGGCAAACATCGAGCTGTGCGGCTATCACTGCCACATTGGCTCCCAGATCTTTGACCATACCCCTTTCTGTGACGCAGCTGTGGCGATGCTCCGGTTTATGGCGCATATCCAAAAAAACCACGGCTACCAGGCAAAGATCCTGAACCTGGGCGGCGGTATGGCAGTGCCCTATACCAAGAACGATCCTTCCATCGACTACCGGGCAAATATCCGCAGCATCGGCAGCCTGATCACCGAAACCTGCAAAGAGCTGTCCATAGAAGAGCCTGTGGTCCTGATGGAGCCGGGCCGCAGCATCGTGGCTGACGCGGGTATGACCCTTTATACTGTTTCTGCCATCAAGCAGATCCCCGGCTTTAAGAACTATGTGTCCGTAGACGGCGGTATGACGGACAATCCCCGCTTCACCCTCTATCAGGCAGACTACACCGTCCTGCCTGCAAACCGTATGAACGATCCGGCAGCCTTTACCTGCACCATCGCAGGCCGCTGCTGTGAAAGCGGCGATCTGCTGCAGGAAAACGTATTAATGCCTCAGCTGCAGCGGGGTGATCTGATTGCTGTCCTGACTACCGGCGCGTACAATTACTCCATGGCATCCAATTACAACCGCATCCCCCGTCCGCCCATTGTAATGGTGGGCGAGGGCGGCCCATACATCGCCGTCCGCAGAGAACAGCTGGACGACCTGTTGGAATACGATCTGTAACAGGCTGTGCCCTCCGTTTTTTGTAGGGGCGATCATCACATTGAACCGCGTAACATAAACGAAACAACGTTCAAGTTCTGTATGTGCCTTAAGATTTTCAAACATCATAAAAACCTATAATATTTACTGCCTGCCGAAGCAGCGCGACCGAACACCTTCCATAAGCGAAAGCCCCCCGGATACACCGGAGGGCTTCTTCTACTGTTCGTCCAGATCCTCTAACGCCGCCCGCACGGCAGCAATTACAAAGCCGGAAAAGGTGCAATCCTTTCCCTGAATAGCCGACTCCACCTGTTCCACAACATCCGAAGGGAAACGAACCGTTTTGTTTACCGTTGGCGGAGTTTCCGGAATTTTGAACCGACCCATAAGCAACACCTCGCATTGCAATTGTATTGCTTATAGTTTACAGATATATACCGTAAATTTATGCCTTGCATTTGCAATGCACAAATGATATACTGAAATAAATAGTTGCCACATTCCCGAAATATCCTGTTTTTTTCTCGAAAATCCTCGAAAAAACTGGTAATTTCTCGTTTTATGTGCGTTGCATTCCTATATCCTGCGTGCTATGCTTTTACCATCATCTTCCAAATAAAGAGGTATAGCACTATGGAAACATCTTCCCCGCAAACTGCCCAGCTCACCACCGCCCGAATCCTTTTGGAGCTGAGCATTCCCGCTCACCGGATGGGCTATCTGCAGCTTTGCATCGCCATCCCTGCCTTTGCCGGCAACAAGCAGCAGTCTATGGCAAAGGAATTATATCCGTCTGTTGCAGACGCTGTGGGCTGCCTTGACTGGCGGGCTGTGGAGCACGCCATCCGCACAGTCATCGCAGATGCCTGGAAACGCAGAAATCCTGAAATTTGGGCGCAGTATTTCCCCGGCTCCCAGCGCGCCCCCTCCAACAAACAGTTTATCGCCACGCTGGCAGAATATTTGGAATAAAAAAGATCCCTCCCGGCACGAAGCTGGGAGGGTAATTGCCATTAAGAGGACACCTTTCGCGCGGGACGACTCACACGCCGCGCATTACATCACTTGGTTACAGCCACATATCCGCTGTATAAACGCTGTACTTTCCAATGTTTCTTCCGTCCTTAGCATAGAACGTAACAAAGGCTCTGTAATAATACCCTGAGGTGTAGGTATAGGTAACACAATCAGCATGCATCGTTGTATCTGGGCAAAGCATCTGAGGATTGTCCTCCGGGGTATAGGTCTGCATGGTTTCCCAGTTGGTCCGGTCTGAGGACCGCTGGACCTTGATCACACTGGCCCCCAACTGATCCATTCCATCAACAGCGATAACATCAAACCACACCTGCACCTGGGTGTCAGAGATCAGCCACAGGTAGTAATCCAGCACTGCGAAATAGGAGCTGGAATAGGTCCCTGCCTCCTGCTGGGGCGCCGCCATCACCGGCACCGACAGTAGCAGAGACATCGTCAACACCAAACAAATACCCTTCAAAAACCGTTTCACTTAATCAGCCTCCGTCGTATAAATCGAGTCGATGATCTGATATAAGGTGTCCTCCGGGCACTCTATTATTATATATGCTACCATTGTGTCTGTGGTCCAGATCACCGTCCATACGTCTTCGTTTTTGATGATGTGGTGCACTGTCCCGTTATACTCATAATCGCTATAGATTTCTTTATCCTTCAGAATGTCATAGGCGATTTCAGCACCATAAAAATCTACAGTGACCGTCGCCTCTCTGACTCCGTTGGAAAAGCGCGCATGAACCCTTGACCTCTTCGGTGCAGGGGTCTCCTTGACCTCAATCAGCTTACAGCTTTCCGGCAGCCACATAGGCACAGCCGGGTCGGTGACACCGATGCGCACCACCGCGTCGTAGACCTGCCGCAAGTCCTCATTGTCCGTTTGGAATATGTACTCCGCCTTGCTGCCCCGCTGACCTTCGCTGTTAAACAGCTCAAACAGATCCTCGGTCCACCGGGCGATCATTTCAAAAAAGTTGCTGGCGTTTGCCGCCCGGGGCACAGCGAACAGCAAAATACACGCCGCCGCGGCAGCCGCTACCGCCTGCACAATCCGCCGTTTCAGCTTCCCGCTCCGACGCCGGACCGCCTCCTCCTTAGAGGACTTGTACCGCGCCCAGACCGCTTCCTCACCGGCAGTGAGCTCTTTGCTCTGCGGGCGTTGTTCCCGTTCCTCTAAAGTATCGGTCAGCAGCCGGATCAGGTCGCCGTCCGGCTCTTCCGCCCGGGCTTCCTCACGGAGCAGCTCACGCACCTGCGCTGTTGGCATATTCCGCAGCTCATCCCGGAAATCAGGGTTATTTTTCCACTGCATATCTGCCCTCCTGTTCCCACTGCTCCCTTTCGTAAGCCTGACGCAGTCCTACGAAAAGCTCCAACACACGAACGATCTCGGCTATAAATTCATGATTGCTTGGGGGCTTCATTTTATCGCAATTTGTACCCGCCATATAGCAATCCCACATTCTGCCGGCTCTGTTTTCCCAACCTGCCCGGATCGCATCCCGAATGCCCCTGTCTACAAGCTCCTTGGATATATTCCTGCCATATTGCTTTGCAACCGTTGCATACAGTCCGTTGCTGACCATCCGGATACTGTCTTCACTGTAAAGAGAAATTGCTGTTTTCAAAAAGTGATACCCTTCCAGCTTCGCCGGGATACCCAGCTCCACCAAAATCACCACGATCACATACTGTATGTCGCTGACGGAAAATGTACTTGCCAGAGCTTTTATATGTGACAGTAATCTATCTGTATTTAACGTCACGCAATTCCCCCTTCCCATCTGTATTATCGCATAATGAACAGTCTTTGTCCATCAGAATCTGTCGAAAAAATTCTTCAAATTATTTTTTTCGAGTATTCCCGGGAGCAAAGCGGCTTTCTGCAGCCGTTCTAACCAATATTCAACGAAAATCGAATAATTGTTTTTTGCTGTTTCTTTGTGCGATCCCTCTTTTGGGGATTTTAATTTCTTTTAAGTAAAAACTTGAGGAGCAATAACGCAAAAATCGCACCAAAAGCTTCACCCACCGGAAGTGCCGCCGCCAAACCGGTCTCCCCGAACGATCTGTCCAACACATACATAAACGGAATATAGAACACCAGCTCGCGCACCACAGCGTGAAGCATTGTGGCTACACCTTTCCCCATTGCCTGCAGGCAGTAGGAAGTATGGTAATTGAGAAACTGCACCGGCGATGCCAGACACCGAATTTGCAGGAACACTGTTGCATATCCAATGGTTTTTACTGCCGTTTCCATATCCTGCGTATTGGTGCTTAAGAAGAAGGTCGTAACCGGTTTGGCAAACAACTCCAGAAGTACGATGCTGATGAATGAAATACCCAGTCCTGCAATTCTGGAGGTGCGAACGGTGGCTTTCATCCTCTCCATGTTTTTGGCTGCGTAATTATAGGCCACGATGGGCAGCATACCCTGACACACACCAATATTAATCGCATTGGGAATTCGCTCGACCTTCATAACAATGCCCATACCGGCAAGCACCAGATCGTTATGTGCCGATGAGAGCATATTGACACAAATATTGGCCACATCAAACAGACCTGTCAGAATCGCAGAAGGAACGCCAACTGCGAACACTGCCTTTACATTATCCCCCCGAACAGAAGATATCCGTGCAGGATTCACACTCAGCGGTGCAGTCTTTCCGGCCTTTTTGAACACGACCAGAAGAAAAACGCAGGAAAACACATTGGAAATCAGGGTCGCAAGAGCGGCACCAACCACTTCATAACCGCCGGGCAGAATAACAAACATAAAAAGCGGGTCAAGGATCACATTCAGTATTCCGCCGCTGCTCAAGCCAAAGCTTGCCTGTTTTGCACAGCCAACATTTCGCAAAAGGTGCGCCAAGGTGGCAGATAAAATCGCCGGCAGACTGCCGATCACAATGACCCATATGGTGTATTGTTTTGCATAGAGGTAGGTTGCCTCAGATGTACCAAAGAACTTTAGGATCGGCTCAAGAAAAATCCCAACCAGCAAGGAGTAAAGAACAGCGATACCGACCGCACCATAGACACAGAAGGAGCTGACGCTTTTGGCTTCCGCTTCTCTTTTTTCTCCCATCAGCCTTGCAATGAAGCTACCGCCACCTATGCCAAAAAGATTGGAAAACGCAATATTCAGCATTACCAGTGTGAGTGTCAGAGAGGTTGCTGCCATCATATAGGAATTTCCCGTCCGACCAATAAAGAACGCATCGACCATATTATAGATCAGGCTGATCAGTTGGCTGATGATCGTTGGTATTGCCATTGTATATAGTGCCTTTGTCACTGGCACATTTTCAAAAATATCTTTCTTGCTCAGTACCCTCTCTGTCATGATTCTCCGTACCCCTTATGCTTCTCAGATCTGCTGACAATCGATTTTGTTCCAGGTCCGTATTCCCGCACATTATACTTCTACATTCTTTGAAAGTCAACAAGCGGGCCATTAAGCAATTATTTTGTATGGGTCTCATAAATTGTATGATTGCAGGATTGCTGCCATCCTATAGACGGCCTACGCCGGAAGGGGGAGCAACCCGACCGCCGCCGGTGGCGGAAAAAGGGAGGGACGCGCGTGACAGCGGTAGCCAGAAAACAAGCCGGCTTCGTCCGGCGCACTTTTCGCCGGGTACCGCAACAGGACCTCCTTTGCATCTGCTCCCATTGGGAGCAGACAGCGGTTCGGCAACCTCAAGCCGTCGGCGGCAACGCTCATCTGCGTTGCATTTAGATTATTCGAGTCCCTTCCATCACAAATAAAAAAATTCCAGACACCCGAATGGGTATCTGGAATTTTTGGTACGCATGTTCTTATAGGACTTGGGAAAAAAGCCTTGAAAATCAACGGTTTTTGCAGTCGATAAACAGTACTTATCTCGTGAGAAAGAAAATATATAATGCAAGCGGGAGAATACAAAACAGCCAATCAAATACAGTAGCAAATCGTCTGCTTTTACCGTTATATCCCTTGAACACCTTGAAAATCACAAATGGTTGACCCACATCTTCAATATTGGTGTAGATCAAAGAGGCAAAGAACACCGGAATGGTCGCTACACCCAATAAAATGCCAATAATCATAACAGGTATTCTCAAAAACGAGATCCAAGATAGTGCAAAGGCAATTAAAAATGCAATCAAGCAAACCAAATAAATCAGGTTGAGGTAATACAGTACCCCAAGATTATTTTGTTTGTGGAGTTGTGTGTATAGCCAAAAATTCGAAACTCCTTTTGTGTTCTTGCGAATATAGCTTTTGCTCATTTTTGATATTCTGCAATATGCATGTACACTATATCTAACGTGAGTGTATGTAAAAAGGCCAAATATGAGTAATATAAGATTTGTAAGAGGAAATGGCATACAATCACCGCCTTTTTCTTATTGTACCATAAAAAGAAAATAACCGCAACTTATATTAAAGTTACGGTTGTTCTTTCATACGCCGGAAGGGACTCGTTTGCATTTTCATTCCCAGTAGGGAATGAAAATTAAGGTTCCGCTGCGTCCAGCCGCAGCGGGCAACGCTCGTCCGCGTTGCATTTAGATTATTCGAGTCCCTTCCTTACATAAAAATTAAACAGGATATCCCGGATGGGATACCCTGTTTAATGGTACACCGGAAGGGACTCGAACCCCCAACCCTCGGAACCGGAATCCGATGCTCTATCCATTGAGCCACCGGTGCATACCTTACAGCCTCGCTATTATAGCAAAAACCTTTCCGTTTGTAAAGAGGGCAATCCTAAAAATTTTCCCTCGGTTTCTCGTTTCTTCACAGAAATAGTTGTTTTCTCGGCAAAAGTGTGTTATACTTTTGTCAAATGCAGCAAGGAGGGTTCTTTATGGCACCTGTACAGCGTTTTCGTTCCGCTCTGAACGGCTTTAACCGGGAGGATGTGGTGCATTACATTGAGTATTTGAATAATTTCTATAACTCCCAAATTCAGCAGCTGAATACGCAGCTTCAAAATACTGCCGCCAAGCCCGACGAAACAGAGCTTCAGGATCTGCGGGCGCAGCTGGATGCGGCCTTGGAAAAATGTGCCCAGCTGGAGGCAAAGCTAGCAGCCGGTGACGCTTCCCACACAGAAGCAGAGCTGGAAGCCTACCGCCGCGCGGAAAAGGCAGAGCGTCAGGCTTACGCCCGGGCGCAGCAGATCCACGATCAGGCAAACGCCGTACTGGCAGAGGCTGCGCTGAAGGCTGAAGCCGCCGCCGCTCAGATCGGCGAGGCAGCAGAGCAGGCTGCTCAGCAGCTAAAAGCCTGTCAGGAATCTGTACTGGACACCAGAACAACTTTTCAGGAAGCCGTTGCGGCTTTGTACGCCATTGAGCCTGAAGAAGCATAAAACTACGGGAAAGCCAAAGGGCTTTCCCGAATTTTGTAACCGGAGAACTGTTTATGGAACGATCCTATCCCGCTTATTACCGTGATTTTCACTGTCTTGCGTCAGCTTGTCCGGACAGCTGCTGCAAGGAGTGGACTGTGGATATTGACCCGGATGCCGCCCAACGCTACCGCGCCCTTTCCGGTCCGCTGGGTGACCGTCTGCGACAGGTATTGGAGGATACAGATTCAGGCACTGTGATGGCTATTGAAAACGGACGCTGTCCTATGTGGCGACGGGACGGTCTGTGCCAAATTCAGGCGGAGCTCGGTCACGACGCCCTGTGTCAGGTCTGCCGGGAATACCCCCGCCTGCGCCATGAATACGGCAGCTTTGAAGAGCTCGGTCTGGAGCTTTCCTGTCCGGAGGCTGCGCGGCTGATCCTCACCTCTCCCGTTTTGCCCCCTGTCACAGAAACCGTCCCTGACGAGAACATCCCATCCAACGATCCCCAGGCGTTGGAGATCCTGCTGCAAAGCAGAAAAGTCCTTTTGGAGCTTTTGGAAAATGAGCAGTATTCCCTGCCCCAGATTTTGGCGATCACCCTGTTATACAGCTATGATGTCCAGCTTGCGCTCAACACCAAACAATTACCGCCTCTCGATCCGGCACAAGCTTTGGCGTCTTGTGAAAAATATGCGGCAAAAGCGGATATACAGGCACTTTTTGATTATTTCAAGACTTTGGAGATCCTAACCGATGAATGGTCTTCCATTTTGGAAGCCGGTCCGCAGCCCCCCCGGTGGACTTCCGCCCACCGGGCGCTGGCACGGTACTTTATAAACCGTTACTGGCTGCAATCGGTGTGGGATTATGAACCCGCGATTCGGATAAAGCTGACGGCGGCAGCCTGTCTGATGGTCAGTGCCATTAAGGGAGACCCCATAAAGACCGCTCAACTGTTCTCCAAGGAAATCGAAAACGATCCGGACAATGTAGAAGCCATTTTAGATGACGCGTATGCCAGCCCGGCTCTGACCGATGCATTTTTGCTGGGGCTGTTGCTCCGGTAATGCCAAACCGGGGCTGTCCCCAGCAGGACAGCCCCGGTTTACTATATATTCTGAATGGGATGCTGAGATATATACGTTTCCAAAATTTTTGTTGCCAGCATGACCATCCGCGCGCAGGGACGCTGCTGATAAAATGCCGCTGTCCGAGGTGTGGGATTGGGGTCAGAGGGCGGATTCTTCAGGATTTCCCGGCAGACAATGCTCCCCACCTGCTCCCGGAACTGTCCTGCCAGCTCCTGCACCCGGGCGTAATGCTCCTTTTTCTTTGTACCGTCATCCGCATCATCATAGCCATACAACAGGCCCGCCACCAGCAGCATACCGCTGACAGCACCGCAAACCTCCCGCATCCGACCCATGCCGCCCCCAAAGGACGATACAAGTCTTGCGCAATAGGCTTTCTCCAGCCCGGTCAGATCGCAAAATGCCATGGCTACAGCCTGCGCGCAGTTGTACCCTTTTAAGAATAGTTCAGCCGCGTATAAATCCCGTTCCATACTTATTCCTCCCTTTTGGAGGATTTTATCACACTTTTCAACACTTTACAAGCCTGCATCAAATAAACACAAGCCCAAAAACCTTGCGGATCAACAGTTTTTCTCAAAAGTGTAGGTTTGTCAATGATGTGTTACACATTGGGGAAAGAAAAAAGAATGTGCTTGGGTGACTTCCAGTTGAGGGGTCTCATAGGGAAGTTGTTATACTGACGCTGTCTGACAGCGAGTTGCTTTTCAAAATCTGTGAAGCA
>JAFSDV010000005.1 GCA_017436035.1 Oscillospiraceae bacterium
GCCAGCTCTGAGCAAGCCTCAGAGAAATCCAACAGCAGCTTCTCGCCCAGATTGGTGTGTGCCATCTCACGGCCCCGGAAGCGGACGCTGACCTTGACCCGGTTGCCGCTGCTCAGGAACTTAATAGCACTTTTGACTTTGGTGTTGAAGTCGTTGGTATCAATGCTGGGGCTCATGCGGATCTCTTTGATCTCCACAACGTGCTGATTCTTTTTCGCTTCCTTTTCCCGCTTCTTCTGGTCGAAGCAGAACTTGGAATAGTCCATGATCTTGCACACGGGGGGCACGGCGTTGGGAGAGATCTTCACCAGGTCCAGACCCTGCTCCTCTGCCAGTTCGTTGGCTTGGGCAGCAGAAACGATACCCAGCTGAGCACCGTCGGCACCGATCAGGCGCACTTCCTTATCCCGGATCTCCTCGTTGAGCTGATGATCTAACTTGGCTATGGTAAGCACCTCCAAATAAAAGAAAAAAGCAGATGCCAAAGCATCCGCATATTCGCACAAAAATCCCTTTCGGGAAGGTGGAATATAAACCTTTTTGCCGCTGGCGTAAGGTGAGGCGGATGTTCAGCCTTCTTTATTGCCTGTGTATTCTACCACGGATCGATCCTGTTGTCAAGAGGTAAAATCAGGTATTTTTGCGGTCCGGTGGTGCGGCGTGCCATTGGGCGTGCTGCACTTTTTTCTTGCTATTTTGCGCCGGACAGGGTATAATCGATGATGAAAGAGTATGTGTCCGGTGCAGGTCGGGAAATCAGACGCCTGCGGGGATCAGAAATAACGGAGGAAGGTATGGGTTTTGACGCACTGCTGGGCAATGACCGGCTCAAAGAAAATCTGCGCCACAGCGTCGGCAGAGGTCGTATTTCCCATTTTTATCTGATCTCCGGACCGGAAGGATCAGGTAAACGCACCCTCGCCCGGCTGCTGGCGGCTGCCATTGTGTGCACCGGGGCGCAAAAGCCCTGCGGAATATGCGCTGCCTGCCGGAAGGTCCTGTCCGGCAGCCATCCGGATTTTATCACGGTAGACGATCCGGAAAAGAAAACCGTACCGGTTGACCTGATTCGCAAGGCCCGGGCGGATATGTATATCCAACCCAACGAAGCCGACAGAAAAATCTACCTGTTCCCCCGAGGACAGGATATGGGCGTTCCCGGGCAAAATGCACTGCTGAAAATACTGGAAGAGCCACCCGCTTACGGCGTGTTTATTCTGCTGACAGACCGGGCAGAAGCGCTGCTTCCCACGGTGCGCTCCCGGGGCACAGCACTGGCAATGCAGAATCTCCCGGAGCGGCTCATGCGCGCCCGGCTGACAGAGCTGTTTCCGCAGGCAGGACCGGAGGAGATCTCCGGAGCCATCGCCCGTTCCGGCGGCTGGCTGGGTCAGGCGCAGGCACTGTTGTCCCAAGGAAGGCAGGTCAGCCCGCAGACAGAAAAATTCACTTCCGCTTTTGCTGCCCGGGATAAGCTGCTTCTGCTTCAGGCGCTTGTGCCCATGGAGCGGTGGAAGCGGGATCAGGTCCTTCCTGTGCTGGAGCAGTGGCTTCAGATCCTGCAAAGCGCGTTAGTCAGCAGATCCGGCGTACAGGCAGTTTATCCGGCAGCCCGCGTTCTGAGCACAGCCCGCAGCTCCCAGGAGCTGATGGATGCTGTTCACCATCTGCAAAAAGCAATCGAATATACCCAGGGCAATGTATCCGTAGCCGCGGTATGCGGTTATCTGGAATGGGTCCTGCAATAGGCGAAGGAGTTTACCTATGGATGAGCTTAACACACAAGCCCCCGAAACAGTAGAAGTGGTGGATATTCAGTTCCGCCCGGGGCAAAAAATCTATTATTTCGATCCCAACGGCATCCGCTGCCAGCCCGGCGACCATGTGATCATTGACACCGCCCGGGGCGCAGAGTACGGATACTGTGCCGGCGGAAATCATTCTATCAGCCAAAAGGATGTGGTCGCGCCGCTGCGGCCGGTGCTGCGGCTGGCAACACCTCAGGATGAAAAGATCGCCGCGGAGAATCAGGAGAAAGAAAAACGGGCATTTCAGACCTGCCTGCAGAAGATCGAGGATTTGGGTCTGGATATGCAGCTGGTCAGCGCCGAATGTGCCTTTGACGGAAGCAAGCTGCTGTTTTTCTTTACCGCTGATGAGCGGGTGGACTTCCGGGAGCTGGTCAAGAGCCTGGCAAGCATTTTCCACACCCGGATCGAGCTGCGGCAGATCGGCGTACGGGACAAGGCACGAATGGTAGGCGGCTTTGGAATCTGCGGCAGACCTTTTTGCTGCGCCAGCTTTTTGGACGATTTCCAGCCTGTTTCCATTAAAATGGCAAAGACCCAGAACCTGAGTCTGAATCCCACAAAGATCTCCGGTACCTGTGGCAGATTGATGTGCTGCCTGAAATATGAACAGGATACCTACGAGGATCTGATCCGCACCAGCCCCAAGGCAGAATCCTTTGTAGATACGCCGGACGGCAGAGGAACGGTGATCGATGTGGATCTGCTGCGCCAGCGGGTCAAGGTGAAAATGGAGCTCCAGCCGGAGGTGATCAACACCTATCCCAATACCGACATCGCCGTTTTACGCAACGGCAAGGCAAAAAAGAATGACCCGCCGATCCCGGTGGAGCTGGCACCCATCTCCGGCGGAGGCAGGCGCACACCGTTGCAGCAGGAAGAGGACCGCCCCTTGCTTGACCCGATCAAGTTCCGTTACAGTACGGAAACGGTTACGGAAGAGGTGATTCCCCAGCAGGAAAAGGAAATCGACCCGGTACCTCAGGGGCATCGCGCCCCCAGATCCCACAGGAGAAACCGCAGAGCGCGCCCGGCTGAACGGCAGGATCAGCAGCAAACACCCCACCAAGCCCAAAACAGCCCCAAAGCCGCCGCTGACGGAAACCCGGAAGCGCCCCATAAGCCCCGCCGTAATTACCATCGCCGCCACAGACCGAAAAAGCCCGGCGGCGGTCAGACAGAAGCATAAAACTACGCCGCTGCCTGGGCAGCGGCGTATTTTTTGTTGTTCAATCGTAAATGAAATATAAATTCAGGTCCACATCCCCTGAAATACCCGGGACACGACCTTTGTTTGTGTATTGCCACATATTGACCCGGTAGGGACAATCCAGCATTTGCTCATACTGGGCCAGCCAAAAGGGATATTTGGACAGCTCGTCCAAATACAGGCTGTTTTCTGCCTGGAAGGCGTTAAAATATACCATTGTCGGATAACCCTGTGCTTCTACTGTCTGACAGAAGGCGTTTATGCAGTCCGTCAGGGTGCGGGCATTTACATGGGCGGTGCGGGTATCCGAACCGGTATGCTCCCAGTCAAAGACGATGGGCATATCCAAATCCCAGTCCTTCACCAGTTCCAATACAAATTCGGCTTCCTCCACGGCTTCCTGCGGGGTTACTGCCTGAGAAAAGAAATACGCACCCACCGCTATACCCGCTGCCTTTGCCCCGGCGTAATGGGCTTTTGCCATAGAGTCCTCCCGAAGCGCGCCCTCGTGCATACTCCGGTAGCCCAGCCGCAGAACAGCAAACTCTACCCCGGACTGCCGCACCTGCGCCCAATCGATCTGTTCCTGCCAAACAGAAACATCGATTCCCAAAACTGCTTCGGTGCTCAGGCAGGTCAGATAGTCTCCTTCATAGATAAAATCCTCGGGAGCAAGGGGGTTTTCTGTCAAACCGGTAAAACCTGACTGTCCCAAATAGTCCTTCGGAGCTGTCGGTTCTGCGGGTCGGTTTAGCCCTGTCAGCAGGCATACCGCCAGCAGCACAGCTACAAAAATGCTCAGCAGCCAAAACAAAGGCTGCCTGTAAACGGTTTTTTCAAGAAGCTTCACAGACATCCCCTTTCTCAGCTGCGGCTGCGTTTTGTGTGCAATCAGTATACCATACGGAAGGTTGTTTTGCCAAGGGGAAGAATCCGGCAAAACGGTATATGCCGGCAAAAAAACGGGAATACTTTTCAAACGAAAAGGATTCCCGTTTTGTTTTGTTTATCCTGCCAGGATCTCAGCTTTGAACACACCCTGGGTTTGACGGAGCTGCCGGAGCAGTTCCTCCAAACCTACAGTCAGATTCAGGGTCTCGGCAGATATGGTAACTACCGCGCAGCCATCAGAGGGTACGATGGAATTGATGGTCATGATGTTGGCTTTGGCCTGGGTAAAGTTCTCCAGGATCCGTGCCAGCATACCCGGCTCGTCATGGAGCAGCAGCTGAAAGGTTACGATCCGACCGGTCATCATATTCTGAAAGGGCAGCACCGCATCCCGGTATTTATAAAACGCGCTGCGGCTGACGCCGGTGATCCGGGCAGCGTCGTTGACGGTCGTTACCTGACCGGTGGAAAGCAGGCGCTTCGCCTCTGCCACCTTTAGAAAAACCTCCGGCAGCGCGGATGCCTCCACAATGTAGTATTTGGATGCGTTTTCCATGATACCCCTCCGTTGTGACGTGAGAATTTACAGTTTTTTCTTGTCTTTTCTTTCTTTATTCTAACATACATTTTATAAAAAGCAACCCTCAAACCGTAAACCGGAAAGGAGAAATAATGACTTCATCCCCATGGCGCAAAGCGCTGATTGTTTTAGGAATTTTTGCAGGAAGCTTTGTAGGACTGCGCTATTTGCTGCCGGTCCTGCTTCCTTTTTTGATAGGCGCATTGCTGGCACTGGCTGCCGAACCGGCAGTAGGACTGGGCGTGCGCAGACTCCGTATGCCCCGGTGGCTTTCTGCTGGGCTGGGTGTTACTGTTACGCTGGTGCTGCTGATCGCCACGGTGTGGCTGCTGGGCGCGCTGGCGGTCCGGGAGCTGGGGCAGCTGGCGAATGCCCTTCCGGATGTGCGGCAGACCGCCCAGCAGGGAATGATCCTGCTGCAGGACTGGCTGATCGGTCTTGCGGACCGCGCCCCTGACGGGCTGCGATCTTTGCTGACACAGCTGGTGCTGGAGCTTTTCGGAAGCGGTTCGGCCTTGCTGCAGCAAGCGACCGGACGCATTCCCGGTATTCTCAGCGGTCTGCTGACCCGGATCCCTGACAGCGCCATCGGACTGGGAACGGGAATACTGGCGAGCTTTATGATCTCAGCCCGTTTGCCGGACATAAAGGCTTATTGTTCCCGCCGCCTGCCGCCTGCGTGGAAGGAGCGGTATTTGCCGGCTCTGCACAGGATGCGCAAGACTGTGGGAAGCTGGCTGAAGGCACAGCTGAAGCTGATGAGCGTTACCTATGGGATCGTTACCGTTGGCTTGCTTTTGACAGGCATTTCCTACAGCCCGGTTTGGGCTGTTTTGGTTGCGGTGGTGGATGCTGTTCCGGTTTTGGGCACCGGTACGGTTCTGATCCCGTGGGCAGTGATCGCGGTACTGCAGAGCCAGCCCCTGCGGGCGTTGGGGCTGGTCTGCACATATATAGCCGCGTTTCTGACACGTACCGTACTTGAGCCCCGGCTGGTGGGCAAGCATTTGGGGCTTGATCCTTTGGTAACACTGGTCTTTTTTTACGTGGGCTATAAATTTTGGGGGATTTTAGGCATGCTGACAGCACCGCTGCTGGCTACCGCGGTAAAAAGCTTAACAGAAAAAGCCCGTTAAAATTTGCGGCAAAGTATTGTGCATTCCTGACGTATTTGGTATAATAGGCGCAAATGATAAAATTGGATGTGTTATACTTTGAAGTACGGAATTTGGAATGTGGCAGAGCCTCAGATGGATGCGGTCAACACTTTGGTCAGGGGCGGCTACGCGCCTCTGGCCGCCATGGTGCTGGCTTCCCGGGGAATGGCCACGCAACAGCAGGCGCAGCAATACCTGAGCTGCGATGTACCGCTGCCGGATCCGTTTTTGCTGACCGATATGGACCGGGCGGTAAAGCGTGTATCCAAAGCGCTGTCTGACGGCGAGAAGATCGCCGTTTTCGGAGACTACGATGTGGACGGAATTACTTCCACTTGCTTACTTACAGACTTTTTGCGCCGCCGTGGCGCAGACTGTGTACCTTATATTCCCGGCAGACTGGAGGAGGGCTACGGCCTGAATCCTATGGCCATCCACGCGCTGCACGAACAGGGGGTCTCCCTGATCATTACGGTAGACTGCGGCATCACCGCGGTGGAGGAAGCTGCCCTGTGCCGGGAGTTGGGTATCGATCTGGTGATCACCGATCACCATGAGTGCAAGGAGCAGCTTCCTGTAGCTGTGGCTGTGGTAGATCCCCACCGTCCGGACGGCGGCTACCCCCATAAGAACCTCTCCGGCGTAGGCATTGCCTTCAAGCTGGCCGGCGCGCTGTGCGGCAGCCAGGAACAGGTCCTGCAGGACTATGGAGATATGGTGTGCATGGGTACGGTTGCCGATGTCATGCTGCTGCAGGGTGAAAACCGGGTGTTTGTAGCCCGGGGACTGGAATCCCTCCGGCACACCGCCCGTCCCGGTATTGCCGCCCTGATGCGCCAAAGCGGCTGCACGCCGGACAGTGTCAGCGCATCCTCTGTAGGCTATATGCTTGCGCCCCGGATCAATGCAGCCGGGCGTATGGGGAAGATCGATTTGGCTGTAGAGCTGTTTCTGACCCAGGATCCCCAACGGGCGGAGCAGCTGGCGAAGGCACTGTGTGACCTGAACCGGCAGCGGCAGGCGGTGGAATCGGATATTTATCGGCAGGCAGTGGAAATGCTGCCGCCGGGCAGCCGTCCGGAAGCCATCGTGCTGGCAGATGAACGCTGGCACCAGGGCGTGGTGGGGATTGTTGCCAGCCGGATCGCTGAAGAATTTTGCTGCCCCACCTTCCTGATCTGTCTGGACGGCGAGCACGGCAAGGCCAGCTCCCGGAGCTATGGGGGCTTCAATCTGTTTTCCTCACTGACTGCGCTGTCGGGCTTGCTGGAAAGCTACGGCGGTCACGAGCTGGCGGCAGGCTTTACCATCCATCGGGATCAGATCGGAGATTTTCGCCGGCAGATCTGTGCCCTGGTGCGCGAACACCTTGCGGAAGATGAGCCCCGAACGGTATTGGACGCGGACTGCGCCATTTCGCCGGAGCTGCTGACGCTGGGCAATATCGAATCTCTGTCCAGTCTGGAGCCCTGCGGAAACGGCTGTCCCAAGCCGGTGCTGATCATGGAAAAACTGGTGGTAGAGCGGATCAGCCATGTGGGAAACGGCCGTCATATGCGACTGCGTCTGCGCTGCGGGCGATACAGCTTCAACGCCATCTTTTTCTCCGCCACTGCTGAATCTGCCTCTGTTTCTCAGGGGGAGACGGTGGATGTGGCGTTTTTGCCCCAGATCAATGAGTTCCGGGGCGAGCGTACTGTGCAAATGAATGTGCTGGATATCCGTCCCTCCTGCAAGGCAGTCTGCTCCTGGGAAAGCAGCGGCTACCGGGCACTGTGCGCAGGTACGCTGGATCGGCAGCAGGCAGAGCGGCTGCTGCCGGATCGGGCGATGCTGGGTATGGTTTGGCGGTATTTGTCAAGCTTTGGTGCAGGTACATTGCGGGAGACACCTATGTGTCTGTGCCGGAAGATCGTGCGCTGGGCAGACAGCCCCCTGAGCCTGGAGCAGCTTCTTATCTGTTTAGATGTTTTTGCTGATGTGGGCTTGCTTGAAATCCAGCGGCTTCATCAACACCTCACCGTTCGTTTAATGCCCCGGCAGGAAAAAGCGGATCTGCTGCAAAGCCGGACTATGCAGCGGCTGTTGGCCGCGAAAGAGAGCTGAAATACATGGAAAGTTTTACCGAACATTATGCGTCTATGACCCAGGCAATCCAAAAGCATTTGCCGGGGGTAGACATTGCCCGCATTGAGCGCGCCGTCGAGTATGCTGCTCAAAAGCACAAGGATCAAAAGCGCAAGGACGGCTCGCCCTACATTATCCACCCACTGGCGGTGGCTGAGATCGTGGCGGAGATGGGGCTGGATCTGGAGGCGATACTGGGCGCGCTGCTTCACGACTGTATCGAGGATACAGACGCCTCCTTTGATGAGATCGCCAGACTGTTTGGCAGCACCACTGCCGAGCTGGTGGAGGGTGTCACCAAGCTGACCCGAGCCAATTTCTCCAGTACGGAGCAGGCGCAGATGGAGAATCTGCGCAAGATGTTTATGGCCATGTCCAAGGACATCCGGGTGGTGCTGATCAAGATTGCGGACCGCCTGCACAATATGCGGACCATGCAGTATCAGACACCTGCCAAGCAGGTGAGCAAATGCCGGGAGACGATGGATATTTACGCGCCCCTGGCACACCGTCTTGGTATGCAGAAGATCAAGTGGGAGCTGGAGGATATCGCTCTGCGGTATTTGGAGCCTGAAAGCTATGAAGACATCATGTCTTACCTGAATGCCCATAAAGAGCACGACGAAGCATTTATGCAGAGCATACAGGAGCGGATCTCCCAGCGGCTGTCCGGTATGGGCATCAGCAACACCTCCTACGGGCGGATCAAGCACGTGTATTCCATTTACCGGAAAATGCGGGAGCAGGATAAGACCCTGGATGAGCTATACGACATTTATGCCTTCCGGGTGATCGTGGACACCATTCCCGATTGCTACAATGTGCTTGGACATATTCACGATCTGTTTAATCTGGTGCCCGGTCGCTTTAAGGATTACATCTCCACCCCCAAGCCCAATATGTATCAAAGTCTGCACACAACGGTTATTGGTTCTCAGGGTATTCCCTTTGAGGTGCAGATCCGGACGTGGCAGATGCATGAAACCGCGGAATACGGCATTGCCGCCCACTGGAAATACAAGCAAGGCGTGGGCAGCGGCAACGAAAAAGACTTTGAGTGGGTCCGCAGACTGCTGGAGAGCCAGCAGGACACGGATGCGGAAGATTATCTGAAATCCTTGAAGATCGATATGTTCGACGATGAGGTGTTTGTATTTACACCTAAGGGCAAGATCGTTTCGCTTCCTGCCGGATCTACGCCCATTGACTTTGCCTACGCCATTCACTCCGGCGTTGGAAACGCCATGACCGGCGCAAAGATCAACAACCGGATCTGCAATATCGACACCCCCCTGACCAACGGTGATATTGTCGAGGTCATTACCTCCAAGGCTGCCAAGGGTCCCAGCCGGGACTGGCTGAGCATCTGTAAGAGCAATCAGGCCCGCACCAAGATCAAGCAGTGGTTCAAGAAAGAAAAACGGGAAGAAAATGTGACCTATGGCCGGGCTTCCTTTGAAGCGGAAATGCGTCGGGTGGGTCTGCCTCTGAGCATTACCATCGATCCGGAGGTCAGTCCCCAGCTTCTGAAAAAGCTGGCCTTTGACAGCTGGGAAAATATGTATGCCGCCATCGGCTACGGCGGTCTGACTGCCGTAAAGGCAGTGGGTCGGATCCGGGATGATATTAACCGGGCAGTCAAGGCCCAGGACAAAGCCCAGCAGACAAATCCCCTGCGTACAGCACCGGAGGACGCGGCAAAGAAAAATCGCCATGCGGTCAACGGCGTGATCGTAGAGGACATCGACTCTTGTATGATCAAGTTTGCCAAGTGCTGCACTCCTGTTCCCGGTGACGAGATCACCGGCTTCATCACCAAGGGCTTTGGCGTCAGCATCCACCGGACAGACTGCCCCAACGCCGCCCACCGGCACGAGCCTGTGCAGGCAGCCCGCTGGGTGCCTGTCCGCTGGGCGAATGTGGACGATCAGCCCTTTGATACCACGCTGGAGCTGGACTGCATCACCCGGGACGGACTGCTGTTGGATGTGGCAATGGTTATGACCACCAACCGTATTCGGGTTAAGGAGCTTTACGGCAAGGATATGCCCGGTGGACACAGCCTGTTTACAGTCCGCTTTGAGGTGCGGAACGTTGCCGAGTTAGATGCGATCCGCAACAAACTGCTGAACATCCGGGATGTGATCGGTTCTAAACGGGGACAAAACTAATTTATAATGAGGAAGACGGATATGCGTGCTGTTTTGACAAGAGTAAGCGCCGCGTCTGTTGCCATTGACGGTCAGACCGTTGGCAGGATTGGAAAAGGATTTCTCATCCTGCTGGGTGTAGGACCGGAGGATACGGAGCAGACCTGCCGGTATTTGGCAGAAAAGGCGCTGGGACTGCGGATATTTGAAGATGAATATGGAAAAATGAATTTAAGCCTTGCAGATGTAGGCGGTCAGGTGCTGGTGGTGAGTCAGTTTACCCTGTACGGCAACTGCCGCAAGGGTCGCCGCCCCAGCTTTACCGAGGCAGCAGGTCCGGCGCTGGGCAATGAGCTGTATGAGCGGTTTTTGTCTGTGTGCGCCGAATTGGGATATCCGCCCCAGCACGGCAGCTTTGGCGCGGATATGCAGGTGGAATCAGTTAACGACGGACCGGTGACGTTGATCCTGGATACGGATCAGCTGATGGATACATCCAGACGGGGGTAACAGCAAATGCTCCAAATCACCACGCTCCCTTTGGGAGTCTATCAGACCAACTGCTATATTGTGTGGACAGAAACCGCATCCACCTGCCTGGTGATCGACCCCGGCTACGAGCCGGAGACCGTTCTGGACCAATGTGCGCGGCTGAAAAAAAGCATTGCAGCTGTTTTGCTGACCCATGGACATTTTGACCATGTGGGCGGAGTGAGAACGCTGGTGGAAAAAACTGGCTGTCCTGTGTATTTATGTCCGGAGGAGCTGTCCATGCCTGAGGAAATCACAGCAGGACCGCTGTATTATACCCACCTGTGCAGGGAAGGGGAGCTGCTGAAGTTTGGAGCACTGACTGTGAAGGTGCTGCACACCCCGGGTCATACCCCAGGATCTGTCTGTTTTGCGGCGGAAAACGCCCTGTTTACCGGAGATACCCTGTTTCAGGGCTCCTGCGGCAGGACGGATCTGCCCGGCGGAAGCTGGACGGAGATCCGCCGGTCTCTTTTGCGGCTGAAGGAGCTGACCGGCTGCTATACAGTCTATCCCGGTCACGGTCCTGCCACAACCCTGGACGAAGAGAAGCAATACAATCCCTATATGGGCTGATTTGTTTCTCTTGAGGAGTGTTTATGAAACTGACACTGATCGGTCATGATGACCTGTACGCAACGGAGCAGCTGCTGATGGCACTTTTTGGAGCGGACAGCCCGGGTGAAGCCGTTTCTGCCCTGCACCGTGGCAGGTATTATCTGACTGCGGTAACGACCATTACCGTAAACGGAAAAACGACTAAAGGCATCCGCAGGCTCAGGACCGGGCAGGAGACTGTGCGGCTGCGCCGTCAGATCCTGCAGCAGAGTGTTTACGCGGCGGCGTTGGAGCATTTGCCCCAGCCACCCGCATGGGGTGCGCTGGCAGGTGTCCGACCCACGAAAATTACCACCAAGCACCTGCTGGAGGGCGGCACTGTCCGCTCCGCTGACAGGCTGCTGAAAAATATTTATTATGTGACCGAGTCCCGACGGGCCTTGGCGTTGGATTGCTCGGAGTCTACTGTCCGGGCAGCAAAAAAACTGGACAAACAGGGTGTATCCGTTTATGTGGGTATTCCGTTCTGTCCCACCCGCTGCACCTATTGCAGCTTTGTCAGCCGCAGCATCGGAAAACAGACCGGGCTGTTACAGCCTTATTTGGAGGCACTAAAAAAAGAACTGGCTGTTACCGGCAGGCTTTTGGCAAATTCGGGGCATACAGTTCGTACCATTTACATAGGCGGCGGAACACCCACCACCTTGTCAGAGGGGCAAATGGCAGAGCTTCTGGACAGCATCCGGCAGTCCTTTGATCTGCACCGCTGTCTGGAATTTACAGTGGAGGGCGGCAGACCGGATACGCTGGATGCCTTGAAGCTCAACAGCATCCACGCCCATGGCGCGGACCGGATGAGCATCAACCCCCAAACCATGTCGGACCGGGTGCTCCGTGCCTGCGGACGCCCCCACACTGCCGCAGATGTGCTGCGGCGGTATGAAGAAGCGGTCAGTGCCGGCTTTGACGCCATCAATATGGATCTGATCGCCGGCTTGCCGGAGGACGATTATCCGGGCTTTTGCAGCAGTCTGGATGCGGTCGCAGCCTTGAAGCCTGCAAACATTACGGTCCACACGCTGGCGCTCAAAAAAGGCGCGGACCTGTTTGAACGGCGAGAGAAGCTTCCTGCCGGCGAGACCGTGGCGCAGATGGTGGAATATGCAAATAAAACACTGCGGTCCATGGGCTATAAGCCCTATTATCTGTACCGGCAGAAATATATGTCCGGCAGCTTTGAAAATGTAGGCTGGAGCCGGGATGGAATGGATTGTCTGTATAACATCTATATGATGGAGGAGCTGCATACCGTTATATCCATAGGCGGCGGTGGCATGAACAAGGTCAGCCTGCCGGATGGCAGAGTGCAGCGGTTCCACAACCCGAAATTTCCGGAGCAGTATATCGGGCAGATCGACAGTGTGCTGCAGCAGAAGGAAGAGCTGTTCGCACTTCTGTAAACTACGGTTTGCCGGGATATTTTGTGGATACACTGAACTAATACAACAGTTCGGTAGCCTGAAATTTGAAATCCTTTTTACGAAAGGAAGTATACGATATTGGAAACTCTGATCTCAAATGTGACTGTTGTGACGATGAATGAACGGATGGATGTGCTTTTTGGTGCGTATATCGGCATTTCTGATGGCAAGATCTGTTCTATTTCCAAGCAGCCGCCCAAAGAGCAGCCGGAGACCATTGTGGACGGAACAGGTATGGTGGCGATGCCCGGTCTGATCAACTGTCATACCCATTTGGCGACCACTGCGCTGCGGTCCTTTTTGGATGATACCGATCGCCGGGAGGCGTTGGAGCAGCTGCTGAAAAAAGAGGCCCGCATGGATGCCCGCTGCGCAAAAGCTTCCGCGACGCTGGGCATCGCCGAATGTCTGCGTTTCGGCATCACCTCGGTTTCTGACCTGTATTATTACCCGGAGGCAACCGCCCAGGCTGCGGCGGAGGCGGGCATCAAGGCAAATTTGGCGTTGTCCTGTTACCGGTTTGAGGATCAGCAGGAGGAGTTTGATTTTGAAAAAGACCCGCAGTGTCAGGAGCTGTGCCGACTTGCTGAAAAATGGCACGGCTATGACAATGACCGCATTCGCATTGACGCGGGCTTCTACGGGGAATACACCAGCAACTATCTGCTTTGGGAAGGTCTTGCCGACTATGCGGCAGAAAAAGGGCTGGGCATGCAGCTGCATCTGGCCGAGACCCGGGAAGAGGTGGATTCCTGCGCAGAGCGGACCGGTTTAGGTCCCGGAGAGCTTCTGAATTGCCATCGGGTGTTTGATGTGCCTGCGCTGACTGTGGGCGGCGCATGCCTGGAGGAAGCGGAACTGCAGATCCTGGGAAAGAAAAAAGCTTCTGTGGCAGTAACGCCTGTTGCCGCTGCCAAGGCTGGACTTCCCGCAACCTCCATCGCCCCGTGCGTCAAGGCCGGTATCAATGTGACTTTAGGAACAGGCGGCGCAGTGGAATGTGGCAATTTGGATCTGTTTGAAGTGATGCGCTATACCGCCTGCGCCCAACGGGCTGCAGGAGAAGATGCCTGCGCCATGCCTGCGGCCGCGGTTTTGATGATGGCAACGGTTTGCGGCGCCCGGGCACAGGGCAGAGCTGCCGAAACCGGTATGCTGAAGGAAGGGCTGGATGCGGACATTATTCTGGTAGACTTCTCCGCGCCCCATCTGATCCCCTGCCACAATGTCCACAGCAGTCTGGTTTTTTGCGCCAAGGGCGGCGATGTGGCAATGACCATGGTTCGGGGAAAGATCTTGTATCAGAACGGTCAGTTCCCTACCATCGACCTGAAAACGGCTGTGGAAGAGCTGACAGGATATGCAATTCCACGCTTGCTGAGCGAAAAGGAGTAAGCCATGTCTGAAACCACGAAAAAACAAAACTTTCTCCACGGCGCAGCCCTGTTGGCGATCGCTACTGCTGTGGTCAAGGTGATCGGTGCTTTTTACAAGCTGCCGCTGAATGCAGTCATCGGACCGGAGGGCTATGCCTATTTCATTACCGCTTACGATATTTACGCGGTGCTGCTGATGATCTCTACCGCCGGTCTGCCGGTGGCAATGAGCCGTATGATCAGTCAGTCTGCTTCTTTGGGGCACTATAATCAGGTGCGCCGCATTTACAGCACTGCCCGGGCAATCTTTATCGGGTTGGGAATCGCCAGCTCCCTGGTTATGCTGATCGGCTGCCGCTGGCTTGCGGAAAAGCTGAATCAGCCCGATGCATGGGCTGCCATTGCCTGCCTTGCCCCCTGTGCCCTGTTGATGGGTGTGATTTCCGCCTATCGGGGCTTTTTCCAGGGTCAAAGCAATATGCGTCCCACCTCCAACTCCCAGATGATGGAGGCGGTATTTAAGCTGCTGGTAGGTCTGAGCCTGGCATTTTTGATCAATCATCTCACCGGGGATATTGCCCTTGCAGCGGGCGGTGCGATTTTGGGCGTTACCGTAAGCTGTCTGGTGTCCGTTGCCTATCTGCGGTTTAAGTTCAGCCCCAGCTACCGGGAGCTGCCCCAAACCGGGGAGAAGCCCCGCACCTACAAAAGCACAGCAAAAAGCCTGCTGGCGATTGCCGTTCCCATTACCATCGGCTCTGCCGGTCTGCAGCTTCTGACGGTGGTGGAATCCGGTCTGTATATGGATCGGCTGGTCTATTTGATCGGCGGCAACCAGTATATGGGGCAGATGCTTTCCCCGGAGGTGGACGCCCAAAAGGCAGCCACCATTCTGAAGGGCATTTACAATATGGCACAGACCATCTTCAATATGCCCTGCGCGTTTATCATACCCATCACCGTCAGCGTGATTCCCGCCATTACCGCAAATCTGACACTGCTGAAGGATCAGGCTGTGCGCGCAACGGAGGAATCCGCGGCGCGGATCACCGGACTTTTAAGCCTGCCCTGCACCGTAGGTCTTTTTGTGCTGGCTGAGCCCATTATGTCCCTGCTGGGCGGCTATACCGGTATGCAGCTTGCGCTGGGCGGACAGCTGCTGGCACTTTTAGGCATCAGCGTATTCCCGTATGCCATCATCCAGTACACCAATGCCCTGCTCCAGTCCCACGGCTATGCCCATGTGCCGGTGATCAATATGCTGGTATGCGGCATCGCAAAGCTGGCAGTGGTGTATATTTTAGTTGGAAATCCTGCTATTGGTATTTTGGGCGCGCCTTTGGGGGCGGTTCTGGGCTATGGCTGTATCGCGGTGCTGAATCTGCTGTCCATCCGGAAGCTGGTTCCCCAAAAGCCCGCGCTTCTGCGTTCTCTGCTGCGGTCCTTGCCTCCTGCGGTGCTGATGGGGCTTGCTGTATACGGAAGCTACCGGGGGCTGATCCTTCTTCTGGGCGCGGATGCCAGCCGGCTGATCCTGTGCGGCGGTCCTGTTGTTGTGGGCGTTGCGGTGTATTTTGTGGGGATCATTCTGTTCAAGGCCATCACCCGGGAGGATTGTCAGCTGCTCCCGAAGGGCGAATGGATTGCGCGGATTCTGCATTTGTAAAAAATTGCCATATTTTTAGAAAATTTAGCGAAAAAATAGGAAAAAACATTAAAAAACCCCTTGATATTTCTGTAAAAGTGTGTTAGTGTAAAAAGGAAGATTTTTGGAAAAGAGGTAAAAAACCATGAACAAGACAGAACTCATCGCCGCCGTTGCGGAGAAGACCGGTCTGACCAAGAAGGACGCTGAGCGCGTCATCAACGCCACTGTGGACACTATTACCGCCAGCCTGGTAAAGGGTGATAAGGTCCAGCTGTCCGGCTTTGGTATTTTCGAGGTGAAGGCCCGTGAAGCCCGTGTCGGCCGCAACCCCCGCACCAAGCAGACCATCCAGATCCCCGCTACCCGCCTGCCCGCCTTCAAGGCAAGCAAAACTCTGAAGGATATCATCGCGAAGTAAAATGCGACTGGACAAGTACCTGAAGGTCTCCCGTCTGATCAAACGCCGGACCGTAGCCAATGAAGCCTGTGACAATGGCCGTATCAGTGTAAATGGCCGGGTGGTCAAGGCCAGCTATGAGGTCAAGCCCGGTGACCGGATCGAGATCACCATGGGTCCGAGGACTGTAGCTGTGGAAGTGCTCCTGGTTGCAGATAACGTCCGGAAAGACGACGCAAACGCCATGTACAAAGAGATCTGACAAAAGGCGCATCACATAGGGATTTATACGCTCCAAATTGGATCTTTTCCCGCAATACTGCGTCAAAAACCACGGCAGGCATCGGTCTTGCCGTGGTTTTTTATCTGGTCTTGCAGAAAAAGATTCTTTCAAAGCTGTGTAAATCCCTATGTGCGTCCGCCCAAACACCACCCCTGTCACCGAAATCGGTACGGGCGGTGTTTTGCGTTCCAAGGCGACCTGTTGCAAGGACTTGTATTTTAATAAGAATTTCACCACAACATCCTGTAAGCTGCCAAAAAACCGGGTGGATTTTCTACGAAAACTTCATCGCAAAATGGTTGTAGTGGGGAAAAACCTGTGCTATAATGAATTTTACTGACGAAAAAGAAAGGAGCGGCCTATGCTCAGTTCTGAACTGCATATTGAAAAAAACCATATACATAAGCTGCTCTGCGCCGCCAATCCTGACGCGGCACTTTTGTACCTGTTTATCCAAAGCGGCAATGCGCCGGAAAACGCCGCCGCTGACCTGAACATCAGCCAATCCCGCCTTTCCTGTGCTACGGCGACTTTGCGCCAGCTGGGGCTGTGGACGGAGCAGAAACAAAGCTTGGCTGTAGGTGAGCGTCCGCAGTATTCTGAAAACGATGTGCTCCGGGCGATGGACGAGGACGGACAGTTCCGCTCCCTGTACGGGGAGGTCCAGCGGCTGCTGGGTCGCAGTCTGAACACCGAGGAGCTGAAGATCCTGCTGGGCTTTGTCCGGTATTTGGGACTGCCCGGGGATGTGATCTGTGTGCTGGTGTGTTTCTGTAAGGAGCGGGCAAGACAGCGGGGAAGCCTGCGCAATCCCTCTCTGCGAACCATCGAAAAGGAAGCCTATTTTTGGGCGGAGCAGGGCATCGATACTATGGAAGAGGCAGCGGCATATATTCAGACGCAAAACCACCGCCGTTCCCGTTTGGGCCGGCTGATGCAGATTTTGCAGATCCGGGGCAGAAGCCTGACCCCCGGCGAAGAGCGTTACGCCCAGCAGTGGCTGGACTGGGGCTTTGACGAAGGAGCGCTCACGTTGGCTTATGAGCGCACCTGCCTGAATACCGGCGGGCTGAGCTGGGCGTATATGAATAAGATCCTGACCCGGTGGCAGGAGGCGGGGCTTCTTACAGCCGCCCAGATCCAAGCCGGGGATACCAAACCCAAAGTTGTTTCCGGGCGTCTGGGTGACGCGGAGCTGGAAGCAATTCAGAACGTTTTGCGGGAGGGATGAAAATGGCATACAGCGCACACATCATACGCCGGGCACGGCAGCGGCTGGCAAGCGCCAAGGCGGATCGGGAATCCGAAAACCGGCAGCATTTGCAGGAGGCATACAGTCAGGTCCCCCGTATTAAAGAGATTGATCTGCTTTTGCGCCGTTCTATGGCTTTGGCAGCGCAGGCGGTCTTCGCCCAAGGCGGTGACGCAAAGCTGGCTATGGAGCAGGTAAAGGAAGCAAATCTTGCCCTGCAGGAGGAGCGGCAGGCACTGGCAGAGGAGCATTTTGAACCGGGCTATTTGGATGACAGCCCCATCTGCACCCTCTGTGGCGGCTCGGGCTATCTCGGCGCAAATATGTGTGAATGTCTGCAGGAGCTGTGCCGCCAGGAGCAGAAAAAGGAGCTGTCCCTGCTGGCATCTAACGATGAACGGTTTGAAAAATTCAGACTGGATTACTATCCGGACCGGATTGATCCCAATTACGGTGCAAGCCCCCGGACGATCATGGAGCGGAACTATACGGTCTGCCGCAAATACGCCGCATCCTTTGGTCCGGGCAGCGGCAATCTGCTGTTTGTGGGCGGAACGGGACTGGGAAAGACCTTCCTGTCGGCGTGTATTGCCCGATCTGCGGCGGATAAGGGTTTTTCCGTGGCTTATGAAAGCGCACCCCGGCTGTTTTCCAAGCTGGAGAAGGATCGGTTTAATCCGGATGAAGAAAGTCACGAAGCAGTAGCCCGGCTCTATGACTGCGATCTGCTGATTCTGGACGATTTGGGCACGGAGCTGCCCGGAAACTTTGTGACCGCCGCGTTGTATAGTCTGGTCAATGACCGGCTGCTGGCGGAAAAGGCAATGGTCATCTCGACCAATTTGAATATTGAAGAGATCGTTCGCCGTTACTCACCGCAGATCGGCTCCCGGCTGCAGGGCAGCTTCCAGCGGCTGACCTTTGTGGGTGAGGATATCCGGGTGCTGAAAAATAGGGGATTATGATATGAAAATTGGCATTTTATTCGATTTGGACGGCACACTTCTGGACACTCTGGAGGACCTGAAGGACGCAGTTAATTATACAATGGGACAGTTTGGCTGCCCGGAGCGCAGCTTGGATGAGGTGCGGAATTTTATAGGCACCGGCGCGGCAAATCTGATCCGCAAAGCACTTCCCGGAAAGGAAAGCGATCCGCCTTTGGAAGAAGCCTTGGCGGTGTATCAGGCGTATTACGCTGCCCATGCTCAGGACCGGACCGGTCCTTACGAGGGGGTTTTGCAGGCTTTGGAGCAGATCAGCATCCGCTACCCGGTGGCGATTGTATCCAATAAGCCGGATGGCGCAACCAAGACCCTTTGCGCTGCCCATTTCCCCGGGATTTTTGCCCGTGGCGAGAGCACCGACTGCCCCAGAAAGCCCGCGCCGGATATGCTTTATAAAGCGATGGAGCAGATCGGTGTGGATACCTGCGTCTATGTAGGCGACAGCGAAACCGATGTGCAGACTGCCCGAAATACCGGTGTTCCGTGCCTGAGTGTTCTGTGGGGCTTCCGGGACAAGGTCTGCCTGCAAAACGCCGGCGCAACTTACTTTTGCGAAAAGCCGGCAGATTTGCTGAATATGTTGGAAGCTGTGATCAGTGAGGCGTGCTATGGCAAATGAATTTTATGCCCTGATGGGCAGAATGCGCTACATTACCCGCTGGGGCTTGATGCGCAATACCTTTTCTGAAAACATTCAGGAGCACAGTCATCAGGTGGCGGTGCTGGCCCATGCGCTGGCTCTGATCCGCCGGGATATTCTGAAGCTGGAAGGTCCGGATCCGGACCGGTGCGCCGTTGCCGCATTGTATCACGACGCTTCCGAGATCCTGACCGGCGATTTGCCTACACCCATCAAGTATTATAATCCAGCCATTAAGGATGCCTATAAGCAGGTGGAGCGGATCGCAGGTGAGCGGCTGCTGGACCTGCTTCCTGCTGCTCTGCGGGACAGCTACGCCCAGCTGCTGCTGGAAGAGGACGAAGCTGTAAGACCCATCGTTAAAGCCGCAGATAAGTTGTCGGCATATATTAAATGTATAGAGGAGCAGAAAGCCGGCAATACGGAATTTGATTCCGCTGCCCGGCAGTCGATGGAGGCAATGAAAGCGATGGCTCTGCCGGAGCTGGATTGGTTCTGTGAGCATTGCCTTGTCCCCTTTAGCCTGAATCTGGATCAGCTGTAATACTGCAGGATTTTATAGATTGTTTACTTGACGGTTGGGGAAAAATATGATACCATACGATGGTACCCATTCGTTGTACCCTTTGCCGGTATGGTGGAATAGGTAGACACAAGGGACTTAAAATCCCTCGCCGTAAAAAGCGTACCGGTTCGAGTCCGGTTACCGGCACCAAGGAAAATCCTGTCACGAAAGTGACAGGATTTTCCTTGTATTATTCACTGTTCAATATTCATCATTCATTATTCATTTTACAGTGACTGGATTTTCAATGAAGAATGAATATTGAAATCGCTTTGCTGATGAATAATAAATAATTTAATCCTTAATTTCTGCAGAAACTGTCATAATAGCAACTGCCTTTGGCAGTGAGTATAGGTATACAAATTGCATTTAACGAGAGGGATGTGCTGTTTCCAATTTCAAAAGTCATTAATATTACTCGCTTTTTACTAAAAGTCCCCGGCGTTTTGAAGCAATAAGCAAGAAATAACAGTGAAAAGAGATCATCAAGTGTATTTATAGGTGTTTTTTTCGACAAAGTATGCTATAATACCTCCGGGTGATAAATATGTTTTTTGTAACCAGTGATCATATTCCGGACGGCGTGGGCTTTCAGACCTTTGGATTGATCCATATTCTTTGGCTTCTGGCAGGTCTTGTTTTCTGTGTTGCTGCCTGCGTTTGCTACCGCAAGCTTTCAGCAGATAAACGGAAACTTGCGCTGAAGGTGCTGGGTGTTTACATTGTTCTGCAGGAGATGGCAAAAAACCTGGTGCTGATCCTGTTAGGCGAATTCGGCTGGGGATATCTTCCGTTTCATCTTTGCGGGATCAATATTTTGTTGATTGCCTTTGACACCATAAAGCAAACGAAAACGGTGAGAAGCTTTCTGTATTATTTCGCGATCCCCGGTGCGTTGTTGGCTCTAATCTTCCCGAATTGGACCAAAATGCCTGTCTGGAATTTTTTCCATATACACAGCTTTACGATACACATTTTGTTGGTACTGTATCCGCTGCTGCTGTTAACCACCAATCAGGTGTCTACAGATCTGAAATCGGCCCTCAAAGGGGTAGTTCTCCTGGTGTCTATGGCTGTTCCTGTGTACGGACTGAACCTGCTTTGGGGTACCAATTTTATGTTTTTGATGAAGCCTGATTCCGGCAATCCTTTGGAATTTTTTGAAAAGCTGCTAGGCTCTCATTTGTGGGGCTTTCCCATTCTTCTGCCTGTCGTGATTTCGGTGATGTATCTGCTCTCTTTTCTGTTCAAAAGTCGAAACAAGGACGCCATGGTCCGCTGTTGATTTTCATAACCTAAGGGCGTGTTGCAAAATACGGAATCCTCCGATAAGGTCTGTAGAGGCGGCGATCCGCCGCCCGCAACGAACAGATTTCGCAAACGCAGCGGCGGGCGGCCAAAGGCCGCCCCTACATCTGAGAATATATGGTTTTAGGGGGTGTTGCAGTATGTTGCAACACCCCCGTATTCGTGTATTACTTAAAGTATCTTTCCAGCAAACCCTTCAGACCGCGACCGTGGCGGGCTTCGTCACGAGCCATCTCGTGGACGGTGTCGTGGATGGCATCCAGGCCGTTCTTCTTGGCGCAGGCAGCCAGATCGAACTTGCCCTGGGTTGCGCCAAACTCGCAGTCTACGCGCCATGCCAGGTTTTCCTTGGTGGAAGCCTTCATATTGGGCTCCAGATCCTCACCCAGCAGCTCTGCGAACTTTGCGGCGTGCTCCGCCTCTTCGTAAGCAGCCTTCTCCCAGTACAGACCGATCTCGGGATAGCCCTCCCGATGGGCAATCCGCGCCATACACAGGTACATACCAACCTCGCTGCACTCGCCGTTGAAGTTGGCCATCAGCTGATCGAAAATATACTTCTTGTCTTCCTCGGAAATGTCCGGGTTGTTCTTTACAGTCTTGGCGTAAACACCGTACTCGTGCTCCGCAGCCAGCTTCAGCTCACCCTTCTGCTCCACAAATTTGGAAGCGGGGACCTTGCAGACAGGGCACTTGAAGTCAGCCGCCAGCTCTTCGGCGGTGTGCACATAGCCACAAACAGAGCATACAAACTTTTTCATAAATAATTCCTCCAAAATTATAATTCATTTTTAGGCGCGCTGCGCCAAAGAGTTTCTTCAAATGCGTGGGGTTACGCGGTTTCACAGCGTTCCGACCCCTTACCGGAACATTCCCGGCACAGACCGCTGAAGCTGAGCTGACATCCGGTCACCTGCCCGCCGCAGCAGCTTTCCGCTGCGTTACACAGAGTTTCCGGCGGCTGCAGCTGGGTCAGGTCGATCACAGCATCACAGCCAGTGCACACAAAATGTACATGAGGGCTTGTATTACCGTCGAACCGCTCCACACCGCTGACCGTTGCAATACAGCTTGCCAAGCCTTGCTGCCTGAATAAATTGAGATTGCGGTAAACCGTGCCCAGGGAGAGGTCTGGGATTTGGGGCTTCAGTCCCGCATAAACCATTTCCGCAGAAGGATGTTCCGTTGTGCTTTGCAAATAAGAAAGGATTGCGTTGCGTTTGCGAAATTGTTTCGGGGCTCGCTCCATTTGCACACCTCCTAAAAAAGAATAATTCTTATTTACAACTAGAGTATACCACGGTCATATTCCTTTGTCAATAAGAAATTTCAAAAGTTTTGTATTTTTTATTGGAGATTTACGGTGTTTTCGGCGGGCATCAGGATGCAGATACGATTTTTCTTGCATTGGCTGTGTTTTTATTATATTATAATGTATAGATGATACAAAAGGAGGGAACGGCTGTGACCGAAAAAATATCTGCCTGCCGGAGCTGCCTTTTAGGTTTGGCAGTGGGCGATGCTATGGGCTGCGCTGTTGACCGCAAGACCTTGGAGGAGATCTATTCGGATTACGGTCCTAACGGCTTGCTGGGTTACGATCTTGCTAACGGCTGTGCCGATATATCGTCCTATACCCAGGTTGCCGCATTTGTAGGAAACGGCTTGCTGCTGAGTGTTTCCCGGGGGAAAACAGACCCGATTCCCTATATTGATTTAGGATTGCGGGAGTGGGCACGGAATCAGCAGTTTCACAGAGATCCGGAAAAAAGCTATTGCTGGGTTGCCAAGCCCAAGGCCTTGCGGCTGCACAACAATCGGGATGCCCGGATGCTGGATGCCCTCCGGGCGGAAACGTTGGGTACGCCGGAGCAGCCCAACAACCAAAATACCGGTCCGGGGGCGTTACCCGGAGCGGTGGCGGTTGCCCTGTTTTATGATACCAAGCGGCTGAGCACACAGCAGCTGATTACCCTTGCTGTCCGAACTGTAGCCAGGACCCACGGTAATCCGGAGACCTTTTTGGCAGGCGCTGTATTGGCCCAATGCATCGCAGATCGGCTGCAGCTGCCTCAAAAACCGCTGGAAGAAGTATTTCAGGACAGTATTCGTCAGGTGCAGGAGCAGTATAAAGAGCAGTTTCCTGTTCCCATGGAGCTGCTGTCTGCCCGGCTTCAGCAGGCCATTGCACTGGCAAAGGATGAAACTCAGGATATCCGGCTGTGTATGGAACGCCTTTCCTGTATGAGCGCTGCCTCCTGCCTTGCCGGAGCAATGTATGCCTGTCTGACCTGCGGCAACGATTTTGACACGGCACTGATCACTGCGGTGAACCACTCGGGACTTAGTGCCGCTGTGGGCGCATTGACCGGCGCCATCATGGGCGCAGGATTGAACGCAGAGGCGCTTCCGGAATTTTATCTGGAATCCCTTGCTCCTGCTCAGGCGCTTTCAGAGCTGGCAGAGGATCTGGCACAGGGAAGCCTGACCACCGGCTTGTTTGATGACCACTGGGATCACAAATATATGCAGGGTCTTCCGCCGGAAGAACACCGGATGCCTGTTTGAGGGCAGATTTTTGCTCCTGCGCCCCTTGGGATGAGGCAAAAAATGAAAAAACGGTGAAATAATACGAAAAAAACCCATGAAAACCTCTTGCAAATCCGTTTTTGAAGTGCTATAATACGAACGTAAGTATTGACGTTCGGAAAGAGAGGGGTTCGCCCCTCTCTTTTTTAACGGACTGCCGGTTATGGACGAAAGAGGGTACGAACATGAAGATCACCGAACAAGTAGCAGCATTTGCTCAGCCTGTGGTGGAGTCACTGGGCTGCAGTCTTTGGGATGTGGAATATGTGCGGGAAGGCTCTGAGCGCTACCTGCGGCTTTACATCGACAAGGACGGCGGCGTGGATATTACCGACTGTGAAAACATCCACCGGGCAGTTGATCCTATTTTGGATGAGAAAGACCCCATTCCGGACAGCTACCATTTTGAAGTCTGCTCCGCCGGCTTGGAGCGGGCGTTGAAGCGTCCCTCTGATTTTGAGCGGTTTATGGGCAGCGCTGTCCTGGTCAAGCTCTACCGCCCCCGAAATGGTCTGAAGGAGATCCCCGGTATTCTGCGGGGCTATGAAGAGGGCTGCGTTACGGTTGAGGCAGGTAAGGAAACGATCACCTTTACAAAATCCGAGGTTGCACTGGTGCGGCTTCGTGTGGAATTTTAAGATCAGTAACTACAAATACTATGGAGTCTTCAAAACGGACAGACACGCCGATTTTTGAAGCACGAAGGAGGAACATTATGGCAAGAAATACTAGAGCCAAGAAGCAGGAAGAGCCCCAGGTAGATATCGGCGCAGAGATCTTCGCAAGCCTGCGGGATCTGGAAAAGCTGAAGGGCATCCCTGTAGAGTATATGGTGGAGCGGCTGAAGCAGGCTCTGACCAATGCCTACCGGAAGGACCGGGAGGACCACCGGGACATCCCCGCTGAGAATGTGGTGGTGGACCTGAGCGAAAAGGGTCTTTCCATGCATCTGCTTAAGACTGCGGTGGAAGAGGTGGAGGATTCCGCTGTAGAGATCCATATTGACGCTGCCCGCAACATAAATCCCGACATCCGGCCAGGTGAGCCTGTTTCCATCCCTGTGGATATTCAGAAATTTGGCCGTATCGCTGCCCAAACTGCCAAGCAAGTGGTCATTCAGGGCATTCGGGAGGCAGAACGGGGCGCGATCTTCGAAAGCTACTCCTCCAAGAGTCAGGAGCTGCTTACCGGCACGGTCCTGCGGCTTGATCCCTCCGGCGATCTGTTTGTTCGGATTGGACAGGGCAGCGAGCAGCATGATGCCATTCTGCGCGCCAGCGAGCAGATCCCCGGCGAGAGCTATGAGTCCGGCGATCTGATCCGTGTATACGTGCTGGAGACCCGGCAGTCTGCAAAGGCTACCAATGTTTATGTTTCCCGGACCCATCCCAATGTGGTGCGCCGCCTGTTTGAGCTGGAGACACCGGAAATTGCCGACGGTCAGGTGGAGATCCGAAACATTGCCCGGGAGGCCGGCTCCCGCAGCAAGATCGCTGTCCGGGCAGCTATGGAAAACGTAGATCCCGTCGGTGCTTGCGTCGGTCCCCGCGGCGGACGTGTGGGTGCGGTGGTGGAAGAGCTCCACGGCGAAAAGATCGATATCGTGGTTTGGAGCGAAGATCCCTGCGAATACGTAAAGGCAGCACTGAGCCCGGCAGATGTACTGGCGGTGAATCTGATTCCCGGACAAAAGGCTTGTCAGGTGATTGTTCCCGATGACCAGCTGAGCCTTGCCATCGGCAAGGAGGGTCAAAACGCCCGTCTGGCTGCCCGCCTGACCGGTTATAAGATCGACATTAAGCCTGCTTCTCAGGCAGAAGTATAATTCAAAAATAAAACGTGCAAGGAGGCAGTCGATATGCAAAAGAAAATTCCCCAAAGGCAGTGTATGGGCTGCCGGGAGCGCAAGGCAAAACGGGAGCTGATCCGGGTGGTCCGCTGCACAGACGGCGAGGTCCGTCTGGATTTCAGCGGCAAGCTGAACGGACGCGGCGCTTACATCTGCCCCCAGCCGGAATGTCTGCGGGCAGCGCAAAAAGCAAAGGCGCTGGAGCGCAGTTTGGAAGTTCCCATCCCGGATGAGGTATATGCCAGACTTTCCAAGGAAATGGAGGGCGGCATCTATGGATAAGGCCCTGAATTATATGGCACTGGCACGGAAAGCAGGCCGTATTGAACTGGGAGAAGAGCCGGTGGGTGCGGCGGCCCGCGCACAGCACGCCCGCCTGATCGTTATAGCCGGTGACGCTTCGGACCATACGCTGCGCAGAGCCAACAGCTTTGCTGCCGGGACAGATCAGCAATGCATCAAGGTCCCTTATACCAAGGACCAGCTTGGTGAGGCGATAGGTCGCAGCAGCTTAGCTCTTGCGGCGTTTACAGATCCTGCCATGGCACTGGCGTTTGTAAAGGCCTTGGAGCAGCCGGAACAGTACAAGACGGTTTTAGAAAAGCTGGAGCAGCGCACAAAGCGTATACAGCAGCGGCAGAAGGAAGCCCGGGCCCATAAGCGCAACAAGGCGCGGGGTCGTACCCGTTGCAAGACCGGCGTGAAAAAGGACGATTGATTTCGGAGGTGCATATATGAGTATCGTGAAATATCGATTGAAAGAGGTAGCTGCGGACTTTGGTGTAGCTACCAAGGAGATCAGTGAGATCCTCGGTAATTTTTTTGAGAAGCCCAAGGGAAGCACACAGATCCTGACTGAAGAGGAGCTGAATGTGGTTTTTGATGTGTTGTCCCAAAACCATCAGATTGACTCTTTGGAGCAGGTATTTGCAGTACAGCCCAAGACTCCTGCCCCCAAGGCGGAGCCTCCTAAGCAGGAAGCGCCCAAGGCAGAGGAAAAGAAGCCGGCTGAGAAGGCGCAAAGCAAGCCCGCAGCCCAGCAGCCTGTCAAGGCGCAGCAGCCCGCAAAGCCTGTTGAGCCGGAGCGCAGGCGGGAACGCCGGGTGGTGGACACCTCTGCGGTGCAGGTGAATACTGCCCGTTTTGACGACCGGGTGGACAGCCTGATCTCTGAGCGTGTTCAGAACTATCAGGGCGGCAAGCAGCGCATCGGCGGCAAGAAGGGTCAGCAGCAGAATAAAAAGGACAATAAATTCAAGGGCAATAAGGCAAGAAATGAGGAGCAGGAGAAGATGCGCCGTCTTCAGATGGAAGTGGCGCGCAAAGCCCCTGTCACCGTTAAAATTCCCGACGAGATCACCGTTGGTGAGCTGGCCTCCCGGATGAAGAAGACCGCCGGCGAGGTTATTAAGTGCCTGATGAAAAACGGTGTTATGGCAGGTATTAACCAGGCCATCGACTTCGATACCGCGGAATTTGTAGCAACGGAATTTGGCTGCAAGGTGGAAAAGGAGATCACCGTCACCATCGAAGAGCGGATCATCGACGACCATCAGGACACTGCCGAAGAGCTGCAGACCCGCGCGCCAGTTGTGGTAGTCATGGGTCACGTTGACCACGGCAAGACCTCTACCCTGGATGCCATTCGCAAGACCTCCGTCACTGCCGGTGAGGCAGGCGGCATCACTCAGCATATCGGTGCGTACACGGTGGATGTCAACGGCAATATGATCACCTTCCTGGATACGCCCGGTCACGCCGCCTTTACTTCTATGCGTGCCCGCGGTGCCAAGTCTACAGATATCGCGATTCTGGTGGTTGCTGCCGACGACGGCATTATGCCCCAGACGGTGGAGTCCATCAACCACGCCAAGGCGGCAGAGGTGCCGATCATTGTTGCCATTAACAAAATGGATAAGCCCACTGCCAACCCCGACAAGATCAAAGAACAGCTTACCAAGTATGACCTGATCCCTGAGGAATGGGGCGGCGATACGGTGATCGTACCCATCTCCGCAAAAACCGGTCAGGGTCTTGATGAGCTGTTGGAAATGGTGATTCTGACTGCTGAGGTGCAGGAGCTGAAGGCGAACCCCAACCGCCGCGCCAAGGGCACAGTGATCGAAGCCCGGCTGGATAAGACCCGGGGACCGATCGCTACCCTGCTGGTCCAGAACGGAACGCTGAATCAGGGTGACATTGTGATCGCCGGTACTGCTGTTGGCCGTGTCCGTGTTATGACCAACGATAAGGGCCGTACCGTAAAAACCGCCGGTCCGTCTGTTCCTGTGGAGATCACCGGTCTTGCGGAAGTTCCTGCCCCCGGTGACGAGTTCAATGCCGTTACCGACGAGCGTATGGCAAGAGAGCTGGTGGAGCAGCGGAAGCAGGCTGCCAAGGATGCGGCTGCCAACGCCATGCAGAAGGTCACATTGGATAATCTGTTTGCCAAAATGCAGGAGGGCGAGATGAAGGAGCTGCCGCTGATCGTCAAGGCGGACGTTCAGGGCTCTGCGGAAGCAGTGAAAGCATCTCTTGAAAAGATCTCCAATGAGGAGGTCCGGGTTCGGGTGATCCACACCGGTGTAGGCGCGATCAACGAGTCCGATATTCTGCTGGCATCCACTGCCGGTGCCATCATCGTTGGCTTCAACGTGCGTCCCGACGCAGGTGCCCAGGTAAGCGCCCAGCGCACCGCTGTGGATATGCGGTTCTACCGGGTGATCTATGACGCCATCGACGAAATCGAAGCCGCCATGAAGGGTATGCTTGCCCCGAAATTCCAGGAAGCCATCATCGGTCACGCGGAAGTGCGCATGACCTACAAGGTTTCTGCCATCGGCACGATCGCAGGCTGTATGGTCAAGGACGGTAAGGTCACCAGAGATGCCCAAGTCCGTGTACTGCGGGATAATATCGTCATTCATGAGGGCGAGGTGGGTTCTTTGCAGCGGTTTAAGGATGCGGCAAAGGAAGTTACCGCCGGCTATGAGTGCGGTATGAGTATTCTGAAGTTCAACGACATCAAAGAGGGCGACATCTTTGAGTGCTTCGTTATGGAAGAAGTCAAACAATAAACCTTACACTGCCGCACCGCGTCCGCGGCGCGGCAGATGCCGTTTGGCGGGTATAATATCCCTATAAATTTTCAAAACAAAGGAGGCTGTTTTATGGCATCCAACCGTATAGGACGAATCAATGAAGAAATTCAAAAAGAGCTGGCGGCGCTGATCCGCACCCTGAAAGATCCCCGGGTACAGGACACCATGATCTCCATTACCCATGTGGAGACTACGCCGGACCTGCGCTATGCCAAGGTCTATGCCAGCTTTTTGCAGGAGGATCAGGCGGCAGACGCCCTAAAGGGTCTGCGCTCCGCTTCCGGTTATCTGCGCCGGGAGCTGGGGCGTGCGCTGCAGCTGCGTTACACGCCGGAGCTTCAGTGGGCGCTGGATGATTCTATCACCTACGGCGCAAAAATGCTGAAGCTGATCAACTCTTTAGAGGTAGAAAACCATGACGGGTCTGAACAGGAATGAGGCTGCCCGGTTTCTTGCCGGACGTGACAATTTTACGATCCTGACCCATCGCAGACCTGACGGAGATACCGTTGGCTCCGCTGCTGTTCTGTGCCGGGGTCTGCGGCAGCTGGGCAAGACCGCCCATGTGCTGGAAAATCCCGAGGTTACGGAAAAGTATGCCGGTCTGCTCCGGGGACTGACCAAAAAACAGGCGGAAGATACAGACACTGTGATTTGTGTGGATGTGGCATCTGCCAATATGCTGCCTGATGCTTTTCGGCTGCTGGAGGGAAAAATCGACCTGCGGATCGACCATCACGGTACGGCATCCGCCTTTACGCCGCTGCAGCTGGTCGACCCGGACGCTGCCGCCTGCGGGGAGCTGGTCTTTGATGTGCTGCAGGAGCTGGGCGCTGCACTGGATCAGCCTATGGCAAATGCCCTGTATACGGCGATCTCTACGGACACGGGCTGCTTCCGCTACGCCAATACTACCGCTAACACCCTTCGGACTGCCGCTGCCTGTAAAGATGCGGGCGCGGATACGTTCGGGCTGAATCAGACACTTTTTGAAACAAACACCCTTGCCCGCCTGCGGCTGCAGGGCTGGCTGGTGGAAAACGCCCTATTTTTGGCAGATGGAAAAATCGTGATCTGCGCCCTGCCCCGTTCCAAGGAGCAGGAGCTGGGTCTGACAGAGGATGATCTGGAAAATATTTCCGGCTTCCCCCGGACCATCGCCGGGGTGCAGATATCCGCCATGCTGCGGCAGGAGCGCAGCGGCAGAGTGAAGCTGTCTGTCCGGGCTGTGCCCGGCTGTGATGCGGCAGCCATTTGCGCCAAATTCGGCGGCGGCGGACACAAAGGTGCTGCAGGTGCCAGTATGGATATGACCATGGATGAAGCAGTTCAGGCTGTGATCAGTGCCATGCCGGAGATCTGATATGAACGGAATCGTAATTGTAGACAAGCCCGAGGGCTGGACAAGCCAAGACGTGACCGCTAAGCTGCGAGGTGTTTTTCAGACCCGGCGGATCGGTCACGGGGGAACGTTAGACCCGATGGCCACCGGTGTGCTGCCGGTTTTTGTGGGCAGGGCTACCCGGGGCGTAGAATTTTTTGAGCATGCGGAAAAGACCTACGAAGCCACCCTTCGGCTGGGCGTGACCACGGACACAGAGGATATCACCGGAGCGGTTTTGGAGCAGCAAGAGCCCCGTGTTTCGGAAGCGGAGCTTCTTGCCGTGCTGGAGCAGTTCCGGGGGGATATTCAGCAGATCCCGCCCATGTATTCCGCACTGAAGGTGAACGGGCAAAAGCTTTGCGATCTTGCCCGCAAGGGCAAACAGGTGGAGCGAATGCCCCGCACCGTCACCATCCACCGGCTGGAGTGCCTGGCGTTCACCGGGCAAACTGTCCGGCTGCGGATCCGGTGCTCCAAGGGCACGTACATCCGCACCCTCTGCAAGGATATCGGTGCCGCGTTGGGCTGCGGGGGCTGTATGGAGCAGCTGCGCCGCATTTGTGCCGGAAGCTATACCATTGAAGAAGCGATCCCTCTTAAAACGCTGCTCGATGCCGCGGAGCCCCAACAGTACCTGCGGGGCGTGGATACCATGTTCAGTGGATTCCCTGAAATTACCCTGACACCGAATCAGGAAAAACGCTGCCGAAACGGCAATGCCTTTTCCCGGTCCGAACCGGACGGTACTTACCGGGCTTACAGTCAGACCGGCGAATTTCTCATGCTGGCAAAGGCGGAGTCTGGTGTTATGTCGACCATTAAGAGCTTTTTTGAAGTGTGAAAACATTGCAACAGCGGGCTCTGCAAGTTGGATAATAGGTATTCGTTATGACAGAAAGAACAATATATGCCCTTGGTTTTTTTGACGGCGTTCACATAGGACATGCCGCGCTGCTGCGCGCCTGCCGCCGGATGGCGGACGAACAGGGCTGTAAAGCAGGTGTTTTGACCTTTACCACCCATCCGGATGCTTTAGTGCTGGGGAAAATGCCGGCACTGATCAATACTTCAGCAGACCGGAAACGGATGCTGCTGGAGCGGTTTTCTATGGACGTGGTGACGGAGCTGCCCTTTGACCGGGCAATGATGGAGCTGTCTTGGCAGAATTTTTTCCGGCTGCTGATCACAGAGCATCACACTGCCGGGCTGGTCTGCGGCGCGGACTTTCGCTTTGGCAGCCGGGGCGCAGGCAATGCCCGGCTGTTGGAGGAAGCCTGTAAAGCGGAGGGTGTTCCCTGCGTTGTTGTGCAGCAGCAGAAAATCGACGGTATTCCTGTTTCCTCTACCTACATCCGGAAACTGCTGGAAGAGGGACAGATGGAGCAGGCAGTTCGGTTTTTAGGTCATCCCCATATGCTTACCGGCACAGTGGTTTCCGGGCGGAAGCTGGGGCGCACTTTGGGTATTCCCACGGCCAATTTGCATCTGCCGCCGGAGGTCGTCTGCCTGCGGCACGGGGTTTATGCCTGTAAGGTCCGGATAGAGGGACGGCAATACCTTGCGGTGACCAATGTTGGTACTCGCCCCACTGTGGGCGGACACCGCACTACCGTCGAGCCCTGGCTGCTGGATTTTGACGGAGAGCTGTACGGCAAAGAGCTGACGCTGGAATTTTATGAATTTCTGCGCCCAGAGCAAAAATTTCCGTCTTTAGAGGCGTTAAAGGAAGAAATCAAGAAAAATGCGGTCCAAGTGCGGAAAATTTTTCAAAATAAATGAAACTTTCCCTTTACATTTGGGAAAACTCATGTTAAAATGGTCGGGCTGGCTGTGGCCAGATAACGAAAATGCCCTCTGCTCAGTTGCGGGAGAACGCGCAAAGCGCATTCCACTAGCCCCAACTTGGCTTTTGGGTAAATTTATGTAAAGGTGGAATAAACCATGATTCAGAAGGAAAAGAAGACCCAGGTCATCCTGGACAATGCGACCCACGAGGGCGATACCGGTTCTCCCGAGGTTCAGATCGCCATCCTGACTGCCCGTATCAACGAGCTGACCGATCACCTGCGGGTGCACAAGCACGACAATCACTCCCGCCGCGGTCTGCTGATGATGGTCGGTAAGCGCCGTAACCTGCTGGACTATCTGGCAAAGAAGGACATCAACCGCTACCGTGCAATCATCGCCAAGCTGGGTATCCGTAAGTAAGAAACAAAAAGGGCGACACTTGTCGCCCTTTTTCGCCATTCCACAAAACAGCATCGGGAGCGTCTTTAGCAGTTGAAAGTGGTGCTGAGCATCGGCATCAGTTTCAAGTGCTAAACCTCCCGAACACCAAATTACACTAAGGAGGTCATTCAATGATTACGCGTAAACAGTATCCCAACCATCACATTTACGAGATGCAGATCGGCGGCCGTCCCTTTACCGTGGAGACCGGCCTGGTTGCCGAGCTGGCAAACGCAGAGTGCATCTGCCGCTACGGTGATACCGTGGTTCTGACCACTTGCACCTGCAACCCCATCCCCAAGGCCGGTATCGACTACTTCCCTCTGACCATCGAGTTTGAAGAGAGAATGTATTCTGTGGGCCGTATTCCCGGCTCTTTCAACCGCCGGGAGGGCAAGCCCTCTGAGCGGGGCATCCTGAACAGCCGGATCATCGACCGTCCTATGCGCCCTTTGTTCGACGAGGAGCTGCGTAACGACACGGTTGTGACCTGCACCGTTCTTGCCAACGACCACGAAAACCCCGTAGAGATCGTGGCATCCTTGGGTGCATCCATCGCCATCGCTTCCTCGGATGTTCCATGGAACGGACCGGTCGCCACCACCAATGTGGCGCACGTTGGCGACAAGTATATCATCAACCCCTCCGCCGATGAGCGGGAGGCCTGCGACTGCTTCGTGTGCATCTCCTCCACCTTCGAAAAGGTGGTCATGATCGAGACCGAAGCCAACGAGGCTCCTGAAGCCGTGGTTCTGGAAGCGATCCGCATCGCCCATGAGACCAACATGGAGATCGTCAAGTTTATCAACGGCATCGTTGCTGAGATTGGCAAGCCCAAGTTCACCTTTGAGAAGGCTGCCGTCAACCATGAGCTGCTGGACGACCTGATCGAATACGGTCTGGGTCAGATCGAGTACGCCCTGGACACCGACGACAAGAACGTCCGGGAGGAGCGTCTGACTGCTGCCCGTCTGGACTTCCAGGAGAAGTTCGGCGAGAAGTATGAGGATTTCGAGACCCACATTGAGGTCTGCCTGTATAAGATGCAGAAAAAGGTGGTCAAGAAGTGGCTGCTGGCAGGCAAGCGTGTGGACGGCCGCGGTATGGACGATATCCGTCCGCTGGACGCCCAGGTCGGTCTGCTGCCCAGAGTACACGGCTCCGGTCTGTTCTCCCGCGGTCAGACACAGGTGCTGTCCATCTGCACCCTGAACACCCTGTCCGCTGCGCAGAAGCTGGACACCATTTACCCCGAGGAGAACAAGCGTTATATCCATCACTATAACTTCCCCGCTTTCTCCACCGGCGAGGCACGGGCTGCCCGTTCCACCAGCCGTCGTGAGATCGGTCACGGTGCACTGGCAGAAAAGGCTCTGCTGCCTGTGATCCCCAGCGTTGAGGAGTTCCCCTATTCCATCCGTGTTGTATCCGAGGTTCTGTCCTCCAACGGTTCTACCTCTCAGGGCTCTATCTGCGGTTCGACATTGGCTCTGATGGACGCAGGCGTGCCCATTAAGCGTCCTGTTGCAGGTATTTCCTGCGGTCTGATCTCCGATCAGGAGACCGGCGAATGGAGAACCTTCACCGATATTCAGGGCGTGGAGGACTTCCACGGCGAGATGGACTTCAAGGTCGCCGGTACCACCGAGGGTATTACCGCCATTCAGATGGACCTGAAAAACAAGGGTCTGACTATGGAAATCATTGCTGACGCGCTGGAGCGCTGCCGCAAGGCCCGTCTGGTGATCCTGGACGAGATCATGCTGCCCTGTATCTCCGAGCCCCGGAGCGAGGTTTCTGAGTATGCGCCCAAGATGATCAGTATGAAGATCCCCGTGGATAAGATCCGCGAGGTCATCGGCTCCGGCGGCAAGACGATTCAGAAGATCTGCGCCGATACCGGTGCGAAGGTGGACATTGAGGACGACGGCTCTGTCTTCATCTCCGCTGTGGATTCTGCTGCTGCTTATGCAGCTAAGAAGATGGTCGACGACATCTGCTTCGTACCCGAGGTGGGCAAGCTGTACTACGGCAAGGTCGTCCGCATCCTGCCCATCGGTGCATTTGTAGAGATCGCTCCCGGTCACGACGGAATGGTCCACATCTCCAAGCTGGAAAACCATCGGGTAGAAAAGGTTGAAGATGTCCTGAACCTGGGTGATATGACTTGGGTCAAGTTTATGGGCTTCGACGAAAAGGGTCGCGCCAACTTCAGCCGCAAGGACGCCCTGAAGGAAATGGCAGAAAACAATTAAATTATTGCATATCGAGCGCATTGTCATAAGGCAATGCGCTCGTTTCTAAAATACGGGGCTACGCCATTCTTTACTGCACTAAAGAATGGCGTAGGATATTTATAAAAACAGCCATAAGGATATGCTATCATATCTTCAAGGAGTGGATGTGTGCCGATTTGTGCTGCCGCTCTCAGCGGATACTTTATTCAATACTGGAGGTAAACAAAATGAAAAAAAGCAGAAAATCATTTGTAGCACTGCTGTTGGTGCTCTGTATGGCTGTGGCGTTTGTTGTGCCGGCGGCATTTGCAGAAGGAGAACAGCTGGTTTACGATTTTGGCAACTCAGCTGTAGCCGGTGAGTACCGGGGCATTGATGCTTGTCAGCCGGATGAGCCTATTCTTCTGAAAGGCACCGCAGCAAATGTTACAAACGAGGCCTATTTCCTGAACTGCAACAGCGGCCGTGGATTTAATATTGCAGGTTCTGTTGCTGCATTCCGTTCCAATGCGTCCAAGTGGTGGTTTGCTGTTGAACTGTGCGACGTAAAGGCCGGTGTATACGACCTGAATATTCTTGTAAAGCTGAAGGAAGCAAGCAGCAACGGCGGCGGCACTGCAAATGTGTATTTTGTGAAGGATCAGGATTATGAAGCTGCTTTCGCATCCACCAATATGGCAGCTGTATTTGCAACAGTTGAAAAGGATGTAAATACCAACGATGTGGCTTTGATTGATGAGTTGGTGAAGAACGAAAAGGTCGTAGCATCCTTCTCTCTTGGACCGGATGCAACGAAGGCCTCTTGGAAAAAGGAGGGAGTTAGCTTCCCTGCAAATGACGATTATGTAATGATTTTCAGAATTACAGAGAAGGGCGCTATTGATCTGTCCGGTCTGGAAATGACCCTGAAGGAAGCTATTCAGGTTTCTGCAACAGATGCTGTGATTCAGGCAATCGACGCTATCGGCACTGTAACACTGGACTCTGAGGCTGCAATCACTGCTGCCCGTACTGCTTATGACGCGCTGTCTGCGGCTGATAAGGCACTGATTACCAACTATAGCAAGCTGACCGATGCTGAGACGGCATTGGCTGCACTGAAGACTCCTGTTGAGCCCAGTGAGAGTCAGAAGCCTGATGATGATCAGAAGGATGATCAGAAGGATGACCAGAAGGATGATCAGAAGGATGATCAGAAGGGCGGAGACAACACGCTGTGGATCGTTGTAATCGCAGTTGCTGCGGTTGTTGCAGTGGTAGCGGTTGTGATCGTTGTGAAGAAAAAGGGAAAGAAGGAATAATTCGACCCCGTTAGAATCCTTGTACGGTTTGTACAATAAATCCTAGACAGCTTAGACACAGCAGGGTGATTCACCCTGCTGTGTTTATTTTACCCTGAATTATTAAACGTAGGGGCGGCCATTGGCCGCCCGCAGACCACATCAGGTCGTCTCTATAAATTCTTTAGATCAGTTTTCAGTGCGTCCAGCAGTTATTGCTGCAGCCGGAATACGGAGATACCGGGGGCATTGACTGCCAGCCGGCTGGCACTGTACAGGATCTGCGCCGCATCGGAACGGGTCAGTGGGTCACCGGCATCCATGCTGATACCGTTGCTGCAAAGGACGCTCAGCGCGGCAGTTGCCCAGGTGGGAATCCCGTCCTGCTCCAGCTCTGAATAGGTGGACAGTGCATCTTCTGTGATAGACAGGTCCAGCGCGTTTTGCAGCATCACGGCGGCTTCCGCCCCGGTAATAGGCTCATCGGTATAGAATTTAGCGGTTTCTGTGGAAGGTAGTCCTGCGGTCAGACCGGAGCGCAGTGCCGCCGCCAGATAAGGCTTCAGCCAATTTGGGGCACTGTTCGAGATCTGCTCGCTGCCGACATCCTGTAAAGGGATGTCCAGCGCCTTGACCATCATGGCAAGAAACTGCCCCCGGGAGACGGTTTTTTCCGGGAAGAAGCAGGACTGGTCGTTGATCCGCTCTCCTTGGAACAGTCCGGTATTGCGCAGCCATTCCGCTTCAAACCGGCAGGAAAGACCTGCAGTGTCGGTATACTGCTCTGCGGAGGTGGGCTTCAGGATCTGAATGGTAACGGTAGCTTCCCGGGAGATGTTTCCTGCAGGATCGGCGGCAGTAAAGACAAAGGAGTCTACACCAACCTTGTTCTTTTTGGGTGTATAGACAAAGGTGCCGTCCTGATTGATTACCACCTCGCCCCGCTTGGGACTGCGAACCAGCGTGTAGGTCAGCGCTTCGCCTTCCGGATCGGAAACATTCAGCATGCCCTCATTGGGTACGTTTTTGTAGGTCTCGATGGCAGAATCCACCGCTACAGGGGATTCATCCTTTTTGCCCCGGATGGACAGGGTCATGGTTGCGGAACGCTCTACCCGGTCCTGATAGATGGGCAGATAGGTGATCTGCGCCTGCGCATCCTGTTCTGTACGCAGAGGAGAAAAGGTCATTTGCGCCACCTGCTCTGCGGTCAGGATATCCCCTGCCCGGAGAATACGGGTGCCCAGCAGCACTGTGCCGGTATGGGCATCGGGCAGATCGGTGATGCAGATGCCCAGCAGCGGATCTTCAGACTGAGAAAAATCCTGGGAAGTAAAGCAGTAAATCGTGTCGCAATCCACTTCTGCTGCAGTGACGCCGCCGCACAGACCCAGCAGGCAGCAGGCACAAAGCAGCAAGCAGATAAAACGCGCTCGGAACATAGTTGTAACCTCCTGTTTTTGTGTTCAGAGGTATTGTTTGCCAACCGGGATAAAAATATGCAGTTTCAGAAAAAATTCTGGAACCCATAGAAAAACCGTTTTGTATATGTTAAACTAAGTATAGAACATCAAACAAGTGCATAAGCGGAATACTGAAGACAGACAAGCAAAGCATCAACCGGGAGGCATGGTCTATGAAAACGAAGCCCACCTTTACAAACGAAGAACTGCGGTATCTGAATCTGCTGGCACAGGAGTATCCTACTGTGCAGGCGGCAGGTACAAAAATTATGCAGCTGCGGGCGGTTTTGAATCTGCCCAAGGGCACAGAGCATTTTATTTCCGACATTCACGGAGAGAATGAGGCGTTTTTGCACATCTTAAATTCCTGCTCCGGAGAGGTGCGGGATAAGCTAGAAGCCTTGTTCGGAGAAAGCCTGTCCTATCAGGAGCAGGATGACCTGGCAACGCTGATCTACTACCCCGCCGCAAAGCTGGCACTGGTGGCGGATACGGTGGAAAATATGGAGCAATGGTACAGGATCACGCTGTACCGGCTGGTGGACCTGTGCCGGTTCGTTTCATCCAAGCACACCCGCAATAAGCTCCGGGATTCTATGCCGCCGGATTATGCCCACATCATCGATGAGCTGCTCAGCAGCCGAACGGATATGGAATTTAAGAAGGAGCACTTTGAAAACCTGATCGACACCATTGTGGAGATCGGTCAGGCGGGCGAGGTGATCGAGGCGATCTGCAAGGTGATTAAAACCATGGCGGTAGACCATCTGCACATCGTAGGCGATATTTTTGACCGGGGTCCCCGTTCGGATATCGTGATGGACAGCCTGATGTCCAGCCACAGCGTGGATATCCAGTGGGGCAACCATGATATTCTCTGGATGGGTGCGGCGTCCGGCTCCCGTACCATGGTGGCTACTGTGCTGTCCAACTCCATTCATTATAACAATTTGGACGTGATCGAGACCGGTTACGGCATTTCTCTGCGCCCGCTGAGTATTTTTGCCAACGAGGTCTACAAGGATTCCGATACCCACTGTTTTCAGGTGAAGCTGATGGGCGATGAGGCGGAGCATTATACAGAAAAGGATAAGCTGCTGTCTGCCAGAATGTATAAGGCGATCACCGTGATCCTGTTTAAGCTGGAGGGACAGAAGCTTCTGCGCCATCCGGAGTTCAATATGGCAGACCGGCTGCTGCTGGATCGGATTGACTATGAAAACAAGACCGTGACCATTGACGGAACGGTTTATCCGCTGGAGGACTGTGATTTCCCCACAGTGGACCGGAATGATCCCTATGCCCTGACCGAGGAGGAACGGCTTGTGATCGAGCAGCTGACGGATGCCTTCCGTCATTCGGAGAAGCTGCAAAAGCATATCCGCTTCCTGTACGCCAAGGGCGGTCTGTATAAGGTTTATAACGGCAATCTGCTGCTCCACGGCTGCATCCCCATGACACCGGAGGGAGAGCTGATGTCCTTTACCATTGGCGGCGTTACCCGCTCCGGCAAGGCATTTTTGGATTTTGCGGAGAAAACAGCCCGAAAAGCCTACTACGACAAGCGGGGAACGCCGGAGCGGCAGTACGGACTGGACTTTATGTGGTGGCTGTGGGCAGGTCGGAACAGCCCGATCTTCGGACGGGACCGGATGACCACCTTTGAGCGGCGGCTGATTCGGGATGAGGCGGCTTGGGCGGAGCCGAAAAATGCCTACTACACCCATTATCAGGAAAAAGCGGTGTGTGAGATGCTGCTGCGGGAATTTGGACTGGAGGGTGAACACTGCCATATCATCAACGGTCACGTGCCGGTGAAGGTACGCAAGGGCGAAAGCCCGGTCAAGGGCGGCGGCAAGCTGCTGGTGATCGACGGCGGCTTCAGCAAGGCCTATCAGGCGACCTCCGGCATCGCCGGGTATACCCTGATCTTCAATTCCCGGTGTATGCGGATCGTATCCCATCAGCCCTTTGCAGGAAAGAAGCAGGCACTGCTGCATAATCGGGATATTGCAAACGAGTCCTTTGTTTTTGAAAAAATGCAGACCCGAATCAAGGTGGCACAGACCGATCAGGGACGGGAGCTGGAGATCCGGGTCAAGGATCTGATGCGCCTGCTGGAGGCTTACCGCTCCGGTCTGATCGCGGAGAAACATTAAAAAGTATAGAGAGCCTGTAGGGGACGGATTTTCCGTCCCCTATAATACTGATGGGATGCAGGGACGGCGATCCGCCGCCCGCGGGCGACATAATAGTCGTCCCTACAAGTTGCAATCCGCACACGTTCGTGCTATAATACCCCCACGAAAGCGAGGGTTTTTTATGACCAGGATTCTATTCGTCTGCCACGGCAACATCTGCCGCAGTCCGATGGCGGAATATGTGATGAAGGATTTGATCAGGAAGGCGGGTCGGTCGGAGGAGTTTTTGATCGATTCTGCTGCCACCAGCCGGGAGGAGCTTGGAAGCGGGGTATACCCTCCTGCCAAGCGGGAGCTGAACCGGCACGGCATTGCCTGTGACGGGCATCGCGCCCGGCAGATTACGGAGGCGGATCTTTGCCGCTATGACCGTATTTACTATATGGATGGCAGAAATGCCAAATATCTTGCCCGGATGTTTCCGGGCGTGGAGGGCTTTAGACCCTTTTTAGACAGAGATGTGGCGGACCCGTGGTATTCCGGGGATTTTACCCAGACCTGGGCGGATATCTGCGAAGGCTGTGAACGGATCTTGGAGGAGCTGACGTAATGGATATGAACTTGCTGGAGCAGCAGTTGTCCCAGCTGCCGTTGTATGCGTATGGGTTTATTGACCCGAAGGAGCTGGAGTTTTCAGACCGTATCCGGCATATCTGCCGCACGGAGTGTGCCATGTACGGCAAAACCTGGGCATGCCCGCCGGCGGTGGGGGAAGTGTCCGAATGTGCTGAAAAGTGCTTGGCATATAAAAGCTGTCTGCTCATTGGAACGATCACAGAGGTGCAGGACATCGGGGACATTTCTCAGACCCTGTCCACCCGGCCTGCCCATGAGGCGGTGACTAATCAGGTCCGGGATCTGCTGCGGGAGCAGGGCGTTCAGCCTTATATCCTGTCCACCGAGGCCTGCGATATCTGCGCCCGCTGCGCCTACTTAGACGGTCTGCCCTGCCGGATGCCCGGAAAGATGCACCCCTGTGTGGAAAGCCACGGAATCAACCTGATCCCGACTCTGGAGCGGATGGGACTGGAATTTTACTACGGAAGCAACATTGTCACCTGGTATTCTCTGCTGTTTTTTAATGCATAAGGAGCCGCTTCCGGCTGGGACGCACGGACCGGACCGGCAGCCTGATTTTTACAATATGCCCTGCGGAAAGGGGTTCTGATCCGCAGGGCTGCTTTTGTTTGGGGCAATCCGGGCTAAACTTCAAACTTTTTCTTAAATTTCTGTAAAGCAGGGTAGAAGTCAGGACGGCTTTGTGCTATAATGAGCACAAGTATACATATGGAGAGAGATCATGATGTTGGAACTTTTAGCACCGGCAGGGTCTATGGAGGCTCTGCGGGCGGCGGTACAGAACGGTGCCAACGCGGTCTATTTAGGCTGCGGGCAGTTCAATGCGCGGCAAAGCGCGAAAAACTTTACACCGCAAGCACTGACGGAAGCAGTAAAATACTGCCATATTCGGGGCGTGCAGGTCTATTTGACCCTGAATACGCTGGTTTCCGATAAGGAAACACCGGATGCCGCTGCTTTGATTCGCCACGCCGCCATCAGTGGGGTGGATGCTTTTATTGTGCAGGATCTGGGCGTGATTAGTCTGTGCAGGCAGATCGCGCCGGATATTCCTGTCCATGGTTCTACTCAAATGTCTATCCACAGCCTGCCCGGGGTGCTGTTATGCGCTGCCTGGGGTATGAGCCGGGTGGTGCTCAGCCGGGAGCTGAGCCGGGATGAGATCCGCTATATTACTCAAAATTCTCCCATTGAGATCGAGGTGTTTGTGCATGGCGCGCTGTGTATGGGCTATTCCGGACAGTGTTATCTGTCTGCGGCGATCGGTGGTCGTTCCGGAAACCGGGGACGCTGCGCCCAGCCCTGCCGTCAGAGCTATGGCTATGGCCGGTGGCAGAACACACACCCGCTGAGTCTGAAGGATAACTGTCTGGTGCACAATATCAAAGAGCTGGAGCAGATGGGCGTGAAGTCCCTGAAGCTGGAGGGCCGGATGAAGCGGCCGGAATATGTGGCGGCAGTTACAGGCGTATACCGTCAGGCGATGGATACCCAGCGTGTGACCCCCCAGATGATGGACGCACTGCATGCTGCTTTTAACCGGCAGGGCTTTACAGACGGTTATTATTACGGAAAGACCGGCAGGCAGATGTTTGGAATCCGGGACGAACGGGGTGAGGACCAGAGCTGGCTGCGGCAGATCCGTCAGAGCTATGAAACGGCAGAAAACAGCCTGGTACCGGTCCGTTTCCACTGCGTTGTACGCCCGGACAAAACGGTCCTTTCCGTAACAGATCCCGACGGACGGGTCTGCACGCTGGAAGGACCGAAGCCGGAGTCTGCCCGGGTGATGGAACTGACGGAGGAGGCACTGTCCTCACGGCTGAACAAGACCGGCGGAACGCCCTACCGTTGCGTGGAGGTCCGGGCGGATATTACACCGGGCTATACCCTTTCCGCGGCGGCGATCAATGCCCTGCGGCGGGATGCTTTGAATTTACTGACTGCTCAGCGTGCCCGCCGGGAAGCGCCAAAGCTGAACCGTCCTAAGAAAGCACCTGTTTTCCCCGGAAACCGAAAGCATCCGGTACTCACCGTTCAGGTGACAACCCGGGAACAGATCACCGAGGGACTTTTGAGAAAAGCACCTGCTGTTTTATATGTCCCCCTGCATTTACTGGCGGCAGATCCGGATCTGTGCCGGAATCTCACCCGGCGGGTAAAGGTATGCGCGGTGCTGCCCCGGATCGTACACGATACAGAGCTGTCGGCACTGTGCCGGAATATGAAAACGGTGCGGGCCTTTGGTGTTGAAGAGGCACTGGTGAGCAATTTGGGTCAGATCCTTCCGGTCCGGGATTGCGGACTTGTGCCCAGAGGAGACTTTGGACTGAATCTTTACAGCTCCGCGGCGGTGAATACAGCCCGGGAGCTGGAGCTGAGCTCTGCCTGTCTGAGCTTTGAAATGACCTTGCCCCAGATCCGGGATGTGAGCAAGGCTGTTCCCTGTGAGATCCTGAGCTACGGACGACTGCCCCTGATGGTCACGGAAAACTGCCTGATCAAAGGACGCAGCGGTCAATGCACCTGCCATCTGTCAACGGCAAAGCTGGTGGACAAGACCGGTGCGGAATTTCCTGTGATCAAGGACGGGGATTCCTGCCGCAGTGTGCTTCTGAACGGCAAAAAGCTGAATTGGCTGGACCGGCAGGACGATCTGTCCCGGCTGGGCCTGTGGGCAACCCGGTTGTATTTCACAACGGAAAATCCAAAGGAAGTAGAGCAGGTACTCTCCTGCGTGGACAATCCCGAGCCCTTTGAGCCGGGCGCGTTCACGAGAGGTCTGTATTTACGGGGACTGGACTAAAATTGCGGGGCTGCCCTGCCGAATTTTGAAAAGAGGAAACCTATGCAGTATATACTGGCATCTCAGTCGCCCCGGCGAAAAGAGCTGATGGGGCTGTTTCATATACCGTTTATCGTTCGCACCGCGGATATTGACGAAACCATGGACCCCGGGAAAGCACCCTTTGATGAGGTGGCGCGGGTGTCTCTTGCAAAGGCGGAGGCAGTGGAGCGGCAGCCGGAGGATGTGGTGATCGCGGCAGATACGGTCGTGGTGTGCGACGGTCAGGTGCTGGGAAAGCCTGTAGATGAGCAGGACGCCTTTCGGATGCTGAGCCTGCTGTCCGGTCGGGAGCATCAGGTGATGACCGGGCTGACGGTTTTGCGGGGTGATCAGCGGGTGGTTTGCACCGAGGTGACCCGGCTCCGTTTCCGCACCCTGACGCCCCGGGAGATCTGGCAGTATATCCGTACCGGAGAGCCGATGGATAAGGCGGGCAGCTATGGAATACAGGGCGGCGGTGCACTGTTTGCGGAAGCAATAGCGGGAGATTACTACAATGTAGTAGGGCTTCCGGTGTGCCGGCTGGGTCAAATTTTAAGGACTGTTGCTCCTGAATGGATGGAGGAAGAGAAATGAAGCATTTTTTTACAAGCCGGGTCAAGACCGTGTTGGTGGCGGCATTGCTGCTGGCGGTGGTGCTGACGGTTGTCAGCAGTCTGACCGGCATGCAGCTGCCGGATCTGTTTGTTAAGGGCATCCTGTCTCCCATCCGATCCGGTGTGAGCCAGCTTACGGACCGGGCAGAGCAGCTGTATAATTATATGTTTGAATATGAAACACTGCTGTCAGAAAATCAGAAGCTGAAGGAGCAGCTGGCGCAGATCGAGGATGAAGCCCGTCAGGCAGATTCCATTGCCCGGGAGAATGAACGGCTGCGGGCGATGCTGAAGCTGTTGGAGACAAACGAGGACTACAAGCTGGTTGACGGATATATCATTTCCCGAAGCTCCGTGGACTGGACCAGTACCTTTACCGTCAACCGGGGAACCAACGCAGGTATCCGGGCGGGTATGTGCGCCATTACCGCCAACGGCGAGCTGGTTGGCTTGGTCAGTGAGGCGGGAAGCAACTACGCGGTGATCAAAACCGTGCTGGACTCCTCCCTGGAGATCAGCGCAACCATTTCCTCCTCCGGCTGTAACGGTATGGTGCAGGGCGGCTATTCCACCGGTCTGGACGGCTTGCTGCGGATGGACTATCTGCCCAGCTCCGCGGTGATCCGCAACCACGATCAGGTGGTAACAACCGGCTCTACAGTCTATCCCCGGAATCTGATTTTGGGCAGAGTTGTAGACGCGGGCTTTGATGATACCGGTGTGGCGAAGTTTGCGCTTTTGGAGCCTGCAGCGGATTTTGGAACGCTGGAGCAGGTGTTTATTATTACCGAGTATAATGTGGGGTGAGCCGAATGGCAAAAAAGAGTGAATTTCGGCCCGATAAGCCCCGGGGCGGAATCCTCAGCAAGCTGTATCTGACAAAAAAACAGCGCAGATCCCTGCTGAAGTGGTGTCTGTACGGTCTTGTGCTGTTGGTGCTCAGCGTGCTGCAGGATGTGATCCTCAGCCGGGTGCGGCTGTACGGCGCAAGCACCGAGCTTGTGCCCTGCGGTATTTTTCTGATCTGCATTCTGGAGGGGACCCATACAGGAAGCGTTTTCGCGCTGGCGGCTTCGTTGGCATATTTGTTTTCAGGTACAGCACCGGGCACTTACGCAATGGTGCTGATCGTGGTGCTGGCGATTTTTGTGTGTATCCTTCGGCAGGCGTACCTGCAAAACGGCTTTGGAACAGCTATGCTCTGCACCGCTGCGGCTATGCTGGTCTATGAGCTGAGTGTTTTCGCCATCGGTCTGTTTTTGAGACTGACGGTGTTCAGTCGGATCAGCGGCTTTTTGATCACGGCAGCGTTGTCGCTGCTTGCCGCACCCATCCTGTATTTCATTATTTTGTCCATCAGCAAAGTGGGAGGTGGAGCATGGAACGAATAACCCGTCTGCGGGCGCGGATTTTGTTGGTTGTTTTTGCGGTGGTGCTGGGTTTTTTTGCTTTTAAGCTGTACGACCTGCAGATTATTCAGACCGGCGGAAATACGGACAATACCTCCACCTTTATAACCCGTACCCGTGTAAAGGCTGCCCGTGGAGAGATTTTGGATAAAAACGGAAACGTACTGGTAAGCAACCGGCCCAGTTATGATCTGGTGATCAACCACTACGTGCTGATCTCTGCGGAGGGCACAAACAATTATTTGTATCAGCTGGCGAAACGGGCGCAGGAGCAGGACATCACCTATACAGACCGGTTTCCCATTTCCAAGGAACGGCCCTTTGTGTATACCCTCAGCGAGTATAACGCTTCGTGGCAGAGCTATTTTCAGACCTACTTGAATTACAAGGGCGGACTGGATTCGGACATTACTGCCCCGCTGCTGATCGAGAAGCTCCGGGAAAAGTATAAGATTCCCGCAGAGTGGACAGATGAGGAGGCGCGGCTGGTCATCGGTCTGCGCTATGAGCTGGATCTGCGCCAGTGCGTTGGTGTGCTGGCAAACTATGTGTTTTTGACTGATGCCAGTGATGCGGAGCTTTCTGCGATCATTGAGCTGAATACTCCCGGTATGAATGTAGAGGCATCCAGTGTCCGGGAATACAATACCCCCTATGCGGCCCATATTCTGGGACACGTAGGTGCGATGAGTCCGGAGCAGTGGGAGTATTATAAGAATGTTGAAGGCTATGAGATGGATGCGGAGGTCGGTCAGGACGGTCTGGAGGAAGCCTATGAGGAATATCTTCATGGCGTAGACGGTCTGCGGGAGGATAAGGTAGCTACCGACGGAACGCTGATTTCTTCCCGCTATATTATCGAGCCGAAGGCCGGTGCCAACGTGGAGGTCTCCGTAGATATCAATTTGCAGCGGGCAGGAGAAGAGGCACTGGCAAAGGTGATCGAGACCCTGCGCGCAGGACAAGGCGACGGCTCTGATGCTGCCGGCGGCGCGGTTGTAGCGACTGACGTAAAGACCGGACAGGTATTGGTCTGCGGCAGCTATCCCACCTATGACCTGTCCACCTTCTTTGAGGATTATCCGGAGCTTTCTCAGGATGTATACAGCCCCCTGTATAACCGGGCACTGTTGGGTCTGTATCCCCCCGGATCTACCTATAAAATGTCTATGGTGGTGGCAGGTATCGATTCCGGTAAGGTGGACGCGGATACGCTGATCACGGATCAGGGCAAATTTACCAAGTACAAGGGCTTCTCCGCATCCTGTCTGCACTATACCCTGACAGGCGGAACGCACGGCGCGATCAACGCGGCTGTGGCGCTGCAGAAATCCTGCAACTATTACTTCTACGACCTGGGCGACAGAATTTCCCTGGAGGCTATGGACAACACAGCGAAGCTGCTGGGTCTGGGCGAAGCTACCGGCGTGGAGCTGACAGAGTATTTGGGACATCGGGCAAACGCCGAGACAAAGCAGCAGCTGTATACCGGAGACGGAACCGGCTGGTATAAAGCGGACCAGATCCTTGCGTCCATCGGTCAGTCTGACAATCTGTTTACGCCCATGCAGCTTTGCGTTTATGCCGCTACACTGGCAAATCAGGGAAGCCGCTATAAGGCGACCTTTATGAACCGGGTGGTGTCTTCGGACTACCGGAGTCTGCTGCTGAAAAACGACCCCACGCTGGTGTCCAAGCTGAATATTTCCCATGAGGCATACAACGCGGTGAAGGAAGGTATGTATATGGTCGCTCATGTGCCGGGCGGCACAGCGTACAGCACCTTTGCCGGCTACCCCATTCAGGTGGCCGCCAAGACCGGTACTGCCCAGCACGGCAATAACGAGCTGGATTCGGACAACGCGTCCTTTGTTTGCTATGCACCCATTGACGATCCCCAAATCGCCATTTCCGTATATGTGGAAAAAGGCGGACACGGTTATACTCTTGCGCAGATCGCCAAGGCGATCCTGGATGTGTACTTTGAGGTGGGAGAAGTGGGCGATGTAGATACCTTTGAAAATCAGCTGAGTTAAATACAATAAAACAACGAAAGAAACCGAGGTTTCTTTCGTTGTTTTCCTGTAACTGGAAATTTTTTCTTTGCATTTGGTTATATTAGTGGTATACTTATAGTGTAATTTGCGCGTTATAAGGCTTTGCAAGGAGAAAAAACGATGAAAGACGAAAAGAAAACCAGGCTTTTGCTGCTTGCAGCAGGACTGCTGTTTCTTTGTCTGGTATTGGCAGTAAGCCTTGCGTTCTGTGCCGGAGGGAATAAACCCAGGATCGGCATTTGCTTGCGCCAAAACCAGGAACAAAGTGAATATACCAGCCTGCTGAAGGAGCAGCTGCAGGAGGCGGGATATCGGGTCAGCACAGTCAGCGCTGAAAACGATCAGAGCCGCCAGACAGAGCAGATCGGAGAATTGATTGAAAAGGAATACGACCTGCTGGTGATCGAACCGGTGATGGTCGGCGTCAGCGGTGAGCTTGCCCAGCAGCTGCAGCAGGCACAGATTCCCGCGATATTTATCAATTATAAACCGGATGAAGCCGCGCTGGAGCTGTGGGACCGACTGAGCTATGTTGGCTGTCAAGAGGAGCTGCACGGGGTTTTTCAGGGCGAGCTGGTTCTTGAAACAGCAAAAAAAGGCGACTTAAATGGTGACGGCACTGTATCCTGCCTGATCATTACCGGACCGGAGGATGACCGCCGGGCGCAGCTGCAAGCCCAAGGATGTATACAGGCGCTGACAGATGGGAACATGAACCCGGATCCGGTGGCGACCTTGTGGGGAGCATGGAGCTTGGAGAGCGGCAGAAAGCTCTGCGCCGATGCGTTGTCCCAGTACGGAAAGGATATCGAAGTGATCTTCTGCGGAAACGACACGATTGCCCAGGGTGCAGCGGAGGCGATCGGTGCCGGTGGCTGGAATGTGGGAAAGGATCTTCTTGTGGTAGGACTGGGCGGCACAGAGGAAGTACAGGAGCTGGTCGCAGCAGGGCAGCTTACAGGAACTGTAGCGCAGGATATTCAGGGACAGTGCCGGCAGGTGTTGGCGGTGGCTGAAAGGCTCTTAGCCGGTGAAGAGGCAGAAAATGAATATTATGTAAACTGCAAACCGGTTGCTGCGGATGTAGCGACTCCGTAACTGTGCAAAAAACGTAGAAATCAGGATCAAACCAATTAATATACAACGCAGGGGCGACCATTCGGTCGCCCCTTACTGCGTTTATGGAATGTGTGACCGTAATGCGACGGAGTTGGTATAAGGAGGAGATTTGACTAAAAAGCCTGCGTTTTTATGGTGCGCTGCACAAAAGCAACGCACCATTTATTCGCGCAAAGAAGACCTATTAGAAATATAAGACAGATAAAGTTTTTTGTGACAATACACAAAAATAACGAATAAGAATTGTTTAATGTGACAGCTTGAAAAACCATCTAGATCTGTGTATAATTATGTATACAAGGTATGTCAATGAGAATGAAAAAGGCAAGGTGATTCCAATGGTTCATATTTGATTCCTAAACGGCATACAGTTTGGGATTAACCGACCAACAATTCTTGTATGTATAGATATGTTCTCAGGGAGTTTTACAATAAATAAACGAATAAAAATTTTATGCTCTTTTATGGTTGTAGCTCAAGATGTCGAATTGACAGCAACGGAAGTTAAGGCGCAAATCCTGAATACAGCAACGCAGGTTAGTAGTCTTAGCGGTTATTGTGTATCTGGTGGTTACTTAAATGCAGCTGCCGCACTGGGAGGGTGATAAATTATGAAATTTTTGAAGCATTGCACGGTTTGGATGCTGCTGGTTTGTGTGCTTTTCTGTTTTGCAGCCTGCAAGGAACAGCAGGAGCAGCGGGATGAGCGAGAGCTTTCCGTATTTGAGCTGACATATTCTCAAGAGCTGCGGGATAAAATTATTGATACCTATGATCAATGGAGAATCGACCAATACGGAGACGACGGTACTAGAAGCTTCCGTTGGGAATTTAACACAAATGTACCCGGTTCGCTTTCAAACGATTACCGTTACTACGGTACATTTGATGACTGCATCGTGTGGTTCTTAGGCGGTGTGACAGAAGAAATTACAGAATTTTACCTAGGTGAAGCGCACTTTTGGCATTCCAGCGGTGCATCGTTTTTTGTTCACAGAGACGGCACGCATATGACCTTGCAGGAGGCCTATGAGCAGGGTCTGATCTCCGATGGGGATATTGCCATTGTGGCAGAACGCCACAAGGCGTACAATGAATACGGTAAATAATCCTGGAAAACTTCTGAAGCAACCTAAAAAAGCAACAGGGCGTGCTGTTTGGATAGCAGCGCGCCTTTGCAATGCAGAATGGGAATTTTATATTCATGCTCCTTGCAGGGGCGGTGTTGCCTGTTGCTGCGTTTATGGTATGTGTGACCGTGCAGGCGATGGAGTCATTATAAGGAGAAGATTTGACTGTTGGACCGGTTTCTGCTATAATGCTGTTCGGAATGAACTGCGGGTGCAGGGTTTATTTGGAGGAACGGATATGAGAATGAGAAGAATGCGCAATTTGGAGCCCCGAATGGAAAAATGCGCCGAATACCGCATTATTCAGCCGGAACAGCTGCAGGGAAAATGGCGCAGCTTAAAGCCGGATTGCAGCGCGTTGTGGGTAGAAGTAGGCTGCGGCAAGGGGAAATTCACCGCCGAGACAGCCCAGGCCCATCCGGACGTGCTGCTGATCGCCGTGGAACGCTGCCGGGAGGCAATGGTGGTCGCTATGGAAAAGGCGAAAGCCATGGGGCTTACAAATGTGTTTTACATCGATATGGATGTGGAAAAAATAGAGGAAATTTTTGCCCCTGAGGAGATCGACCGGCTGTTTATCAACTTTCCAGATCCCTGGCCCCGGAAGAAAAACGCCAAGCGCAGGCTGACCCATCGGGGCTTTTTGGATAAGTACTGCCGGGTGGTGCGCCGGGGCGGGGAATTTCATTTTAAGACGGACAACGCCCCGCTGTTTGAGTTTAGTGTAGAGGAATTTGCCGCCTGCGGTCTGGAAGTGAAGAATCTGACACGGAATCTTCACGAAAACGGCATTGTGGGTATTATGACCGGTTACGAGGAAAAATTCCACGCTATGGGAACGCCCATTAACCGCTGCGAGGTGGTCTGCAAGCCCTTTGTGCTGCCTCCTGAGGAGAAAAAGCAGCAGACAGATTCCACAACAAATGAGGACAATGCATGAATATCTATGATGCAGGACAATGCGATATTGCGGTGATTGGTGCCGGACACGCCGGTATTGAGGCGGCGTTGGCGGCAGCTCGTATGGGGCAGTCGGTGATCCTGTTTACCATCAATCTGGACGCGGTGGGAAATATGCCCTGCAACCCGGCAATCGGCGGCACAGGAAAAGGACATCTGGTTCGGGAGCTGGACGCGCTGGGCGGGCAAATGGGCGTTGCCGCAGACGCGGCATGTATCCAGTACCGGATGCTGAACCGGGGCAAAGGTCCTGCTGTCCACTCTTTGCGGGCGCAGGCAGACCGCCGGCGTTATCAGGAATATATGAAGCACACTCTGGAGCAGCAGGAGGGCTTGCAGTTAAAGCAGGCGCAGATCACCAGGGTACTGACGGAAAACGGCGCAGTTACCGGCGTGCAGACCCAGCTTGGCGCGGTTTACAGCACCCGGGCGGTGATCATTGCCACCGGCACATTCTTGGACAGTACCATCGTGATCGGAGAATCGGTAGTATCCTCCGGACCGGACGGGATGCACGCCTCCGTGGGTCTGGCAGATGACCTGCGGGCGCAGGGGTTGGTGCTGCGGCGGTTTAAGACCGGAACACCGCCCAGAGTAAATCGCCGGTCCATTGATTTTTCAAAAATGGAGCTGCAGCCGGGGGATGAAGCCCCTGAGCCCTTCTCCTTCCGGACGGAGCACGGACTGAACAATCAGGCGGTCTGTTACCTGACCTACACCAATGAGCAGACCCACCGGATCATCCGGGAAAATCTGCACCGCAGCCCTATGTATGACGGCACGATCTCCGGAGTAGGTCCCCGGTACTGCCCCAGTATTGAAACGAAGATCGTCCGCTTTGCGGAAAAGCCCCGGCATCAGCTGTTTATCGAGCCCTGCGGTATGAACACGGAGGAAATGTATATTCAGGGCTTTTCCTCCAGCCTGCCGGAGGATGTGCAGCTTGCAATGCTGCGGACTGTTCCCGGACTGGAAAACGCGGAAATGATGCGTCCGGCTTACGCCATCGAATATGAGTGTATCGATCCGACCCAGCTGCTGCCCACCCTGGAGTGCAAAAAGATCCCGGGACTTTACGGCGCAGGTCAGTTCAACGGAACCTCCGGTTACGAGGAAGCGGCGGCGCAGGGTTTGGTAGCCGGTGTGAATGCCGCGCTGAAATTGCAGGGAAAGCCGCCCATGATCCTGACCCGGGATACCAGCTATATCGGCACCCTGATCGACGATCTGGTGACCAAGGGCACAGAAGAACCCTACCGGATCATGACCAGCCGGTCGGAATACCGGCTGCTGCACCGGCAGGACAACGCGGATCAGCGGCTGACAGCCATCGGTGCGGCGGTGGGTCTTGTTCCTCGGGAGCGGCTTGCCCAGGTGGAGGAAAAATACACCCAGGTCCGTCAGGAGATCAGCCGACTGGAGCGCAGCGGCGTGGCAGCCAGCCCGGCACTGAATGAAATGCTGGTCAGCCGGGAAACAGCACCGGTAGAGAACTCCGCAAGGCTTGCGGACCTTTTGCGGCGGCCTCAGGTCAGCTATGAGGACATCGCGCCCTTTGACCCGGACCGACCGGTGTTGCCGCTCTGTGTAACACAGGAGGTGGAGATCCAGGTCAAATATGCCGGCTATCTGGCACGGCAGGAGAAGCAGGTGGCGGAATTTAAGAAAGAGGAAGCCCGGCTGCTTCCGGCAGACCTGGACTATAACGCCATTGGCGGTCTGCGGCTGGAAGCCCGGCAGAAGCTTCATGAGATCCGCCCCGTATCCATCGGTCAGGCAGGCCGGATCTCCGGGGTCAGCCCGGCGGATATCGCGGTGCTGCTGATCTGGCTGGAGCAGAATAAATAATTAAAAAGACTTACACAACAATCGCCTCCGACGCATAGAATAGTCGGAGGCGATTTTTATGCCAATTGTCAATACCACCGCACCCATCACTGCCGCAAGCTGTGATGAGATGATCCGCAGCATCGTCAGCACCTATCCCTTCTGCCGCTCGGAGCTTCTGACCAGCACTGCCTTTCAGCGACCGATCCGCACGCTGGTCATTGGAAACGGACCAAGAAAGGTGATCTATTCTGCCGCCCATCACGCCAATGAATGGATTACATCTCTGGTGCTGCTCAAGTACGCCGAAGAGCTGGCGCAGGCGATTCGGGAGGGCGGACAGCTCGGCGGTCAGGATGCCAAGGCGTTAGCAGAGGCGGTTACGATCTATATGGTGCCGATGGTAGACCCGGATGGGGTAGATTTGGTGACCGGGGCGATCCAGCCGGGAAATATTCAGTACGATCTGGCCCGGCGGCTGGCAGCGGATTTTCCGTCCATCCCCTTCCCGGAGGGCTGGAAAGCCAATTTGTTGGGGGTGGACCTGAATTTGCAGTATCCTGCAGGCTGGCTGATGGCACGGGAAATTAAATTCTCGCAGGGCTACACCCAGCCCGGTCCGAGGGATTATGTAGGGCGCGCGCCCCTGAATCAGTTTGAAACCCAGGCGTTGGCGGGTTATACCCGGTTTATCGACCCGGAGCTGGTGCTGGCATATCACGCGCAGGGCAAGGAGATCTACTGGCAGTTTATGGATTATGAAGTTCCCGGCGCCCGGGAGCTGGGGGAGCAGATGGCACAGGCCAGCGGCTACACGTTGACAGATGTGCCCTACGAATCCGGCTTCGCCGGGTATAAGGACTGGTTTATTCAGGAATTCCGCAAGCCGGGCTACACCATAGAGGTGGGCACAGGGGTCAACCCCCTGCCCCTGAGTCAATTTGATGAGATCTATCGGGACAATGTGCCGATCATGACCATTGCCGCATTGGGCGGAACGGAATAAAAGATCAAAAGCTGCCGCGCCGCGGCAGCTTTTTGCTGCGCAATTTATAGTTATCACTCTGTTGGGTGATAAATAATTGAAAATTGATAATGGAAAATTGAAAATGAATGTGTCCCCTTCGGGGACTTATTAAAATCATTTCCGGAAGCAATACGATCATTGTCAGCTGTCCCTACGGTTTATTGATGTGCTGCAACACATCAATAAAACCCAAATTATAAATCAAACAATGGGCGTTGCAAGTGGTGGTGGATTTTGCTATAATAAGAACAATACAGAAGTAAAGCTGGTGAAATGATGCACAGCAAATCGGATTATATCGCGGTGTTCGATTCCGGTGTAGGCGGAATCAGCGTGCTGCGGGAGCTGATCAGGCAGCTGCCGCAGGAGCGGTATTTGTACTTCGGAGACTCTTCCAACGCCCCTTATGGGGACAAGACCACCGAGCAGGTGCGGCAGCTGACGCTGGAAGCGGCGGAAATACTCACTGCCCGAGGCATCAAGGCGTTGGTGGTAGCCTGCAATACAGCGACCTCCGCGGCGATCCGGGTTTTGCGGGAGCGGTATCCCGAGCTGATCGTGGTGGGGATCGAGCCGGCACTGAAGGTGGCGGCAGACCGGTTTCCCAATGGTCGCATCGGCATTATGGCGACCCAAGTGACCCTGGCGGAGGAGAAGCTTTCCAAGCAGGTGGACCGGTTTCCAAATGTGCAGATTCACCGGATTCCTGCGCCGGGCTTGGTAGAGCTGATCGAGGCAGGTCACACAGACGGATCCCAGGTACAGGAGCTGTTGGAGTGCGTTTTACGCCCTTATGTGGGACAGCTGGATGCGTTGGTGTTGGGCTGTACCCATTATCCCTTTGTACGCAATGCCATCGGGCAGGTTCTTGGACCGGATACACTGCTGTTGGACGGCGGAGCGGGTACAGCACGGCAGACCCGCCGGTGTCTGGAGGCAGCGGGTCTGCTCTATGACGGTCCGGGCTGCGTGGATATGGAAAACAGCAGCGCAGATCCGGCACTTTTGAAGCGGTCTATGGACTTATTGAACAGGCAGGCAGAATGAAATGAGCATTGAAATCAATACAGAATGTCTTTTGTGCCACTTACGGCGAAATTTGGAAACAGCCCGGTCCTTGGGGGATGAGCAGACGGCAATGGCTTTTGCCAGGGAGCTGATGGGGCTGTATTTGGATGTACCGGAGGATGCTAGCTCCTCTGCACTGACACCTGCGGTGAACAAGCTGTTTCGAAAATACTACGGGCTGGAGGAGGACCGCTTCCGCAAAGAAAAGGAGGAATCCAACCGGTTTGTGCTGGCAAGGATGGAGGACATTCGCGGCCGGGTGGAACAGGCACGGGATCCACTGTATGCTGCACTGCAATTTGCGATCTTGGGCAATTATATCGATTTTTCCGCGCTGCAGGGGAAGGTCAGCTTTCAAAAGCTGGACGAGCTGCTGGAGCAGGCGGCGGAAATGGATATAGACAGCGCGGTTTATCACAGGATGTGTCAGGATCTGAAAAACGGGAAAAAGCTGCTGTATCTGACGGACAATGCCGGGGAGATCTGTTTTGACCGGATTTTTGCGGAGCAGATCCAAAAGCAGTATCCCCATTTGCAGATCACCTTCTGTGTCCGGGGTGTGCCGGTACATAATGACGCTACACGGGAGGATGCCGCTGCGGTGGGAATCCCGTTCCCGGTGGTCGACAACGGCAACGGCGTGGGCGGCACGGAGCTGAGCCTGCTGTCAGAGGAAGCAAAGCAGGCTGTGAACGAAGCGGATGTGATCATCGCCAAGGGACAGGGCAACACAGAAACGCTCTATGGCTGCGGCTTGAACATCTATTACGCGTTTTTGATCAAATGCAGCCGCTTTGTGCAGGTGTTCAGGCAGCCGCTGCTGACCCCAATGCTGGTGGCGGAATGAATATAAACGAACAACCCATTCCGTTTTTGGAATGGGTTGTTTTAATGGATCAATCAGCAGGTTTATTCTTTTTTCTCAGAAACCGGTACTCTGTCAGGGCGAACAAACCGCAGCCGGCAGCGTAGCACAGAAGATCCTTCCAATCAAAGGTGCTGCCAAGAGCAACATCCAGTGCAGTACCCTCCAAGCCCAGCCGGGCAGGCAGGTCCAAAAGCTGGCTGCATTCCACTGCGCCGCTGAATAAAAGCACCCAAACAGGCAGCCACCGGGAACTGTGGGGCAGGAAGATCCGCCCAAGGCAGCACAGCAGCACAGTTACCAGTACATCGCCTGCATAAGGCCGGATAAATGCGTCCCGGACAAAGGCGCCGATCAGACACTCTGCTGTCAGCAGTATCAGAAAACAGAGGAAATATACAGTCCGTCTGTTCATGGCTGCTCCGTTACCACGTCCGGCTTCGGCAGATATTTACCGGCAATATGGCTTGCGTAATTCCATTCCCGGAAATCCTCAATGGGGGCATCAGACCGCCGGTTCAGCCGGAATTTCGCCTGTTGGGCGATCTCCGGATTCTGATCCTCCGTAAGCTGCTGCAGATAAGGAACAGCACCGCTGCCCAGACGGCTCAGATACGCTACATCTACGGTTTCCAGCCTTCCGGACCGGTAAGCGGAAACATTATAGCGGGCAACGACCGTGTCTACATCTGCCCAAATAACGCTGGTACCGATCACCAGACCTGCCAGCAGGATGGCTTTCATATACGGCAGCTTGGGTGCAAACAGCCAAATGCTGACGGTCAGCGTGGTGATGCCGAGCCAAAGCATGATTACCTCGGTCAGCACCCGCAGGCGGGTCAGACCGTAAGAGCCGATATACAAAAACATCTTGGCACTGGCTGTAACCACCAAAAACAGCGTCACGATGCCAATAAACAGACACAGCAGCCGGGTGGACAGGGGGGCTTTATCTACCTTTGCTACCAACCCAACAGACAGAACGACAAGGCCCAGGTTGATGGCGCAGAGCCAGGCCATCTCAAAGAAGCCCCGGCGGGCATATTGGGCCATAGTATAGCCTTCCGGCAGGATTCCCAAAAAGCCGCCGGAGAAATAGGCAAGCTGACTGGCAAGATACGCCCCATAGACCAGGGCTACGGCGATCAGCACGGTATTGACGGTCAGGGGACTGATGCCTTTCCGGGCAGTTTTGGAAAGAGGTGCTTCCTTGGGGCAGTGCTTCAGGGAAGCACTGCGGATATATAAAACACAGGAAGGAAACACTCCGAGCACCACTGTGCTGAAAAGCTCTGAAAAATCCCGCTTGGGTAAAAGCTGCAGCAGCCCGTCGAAGGCTGCGTCCGCGCTGACCAGCAGCGGGATCAGGATCGCCAAAATGGGAATGGCTATACAGCAGCCCAGCGCAATGGCACTGCCTTTTTTGCCCACAGCACCGCTGCGCCGGAAGGCTTGGAGCAGACCGCTGAAGGCCTCGTGGCATTTTCCCATACCCAGGGTGAACAGTGTCCGGGGAGCGTCCAGCACAGAAGATATGCCGTTGGGTGAACGGCGGTTTTGACCCGCCAACAGGCAAAGCCCCAAATTCTCGCTGACCAGCAGAAAGCACATCAGTACAAATTTTACAAAGCTGTCATTGGACCGGGCAAAACCGGCCAAAATGATCAGGCTTAAAATCAAAAGAGCGGCGCTGTAGCCGGTGAGTCGGCAGCCGGACCATAATAAATACCCCGCGGTACACAGAAGACTCAGGCTCGCAAAGATGGAAAAACCCAGATTAAAGCCCCCATAGAGAACACTGTTACACAGCAGAAGCCCGCAAATGAACATCAAAAGTGCCAAAATCAGTTCCTTTGGCCCAATAGGGAAGCTGACAGGCTGGGTATCCCTATTCGGCATCTCCCAGCCGTCCGTGTTATGATGCTGTTCCATACAGTTCCTTCCTTTCGAGTGTTGTTTCTTTAGGTAGGAAATCTACCGTTGCATTCGACATTTTGCATTTTGATAACAAAGCCTTTTATCTGTGCGATAAAGGGTATTCTGCAAATGCAAATGTATAATCACCCTGATTTTCAGAATTGAATTTCCCATCGTTTCCTACCCACGAATAATATAACGACGTAAATTTGTTAATCAAATGCGATTCCTCTTGATTGCCGTATAAAGTATTGGTTTGATAATTGTATACATAGCATACAGAATCATGATTTTTACTGTTTTTTTCAAACAGCCAAATACACAATTCATCTTGATAAAAAGACAAAACAACACTGTATTCATCATTTACAGGTATATTTACGTGTACAAAGCATCCAAAGTCATAATCAACCCCTGAACCCTCTATTGATGTAGTGAGAATAGTTTGAGTCCCGTTTTTTTCGGAATTGACCATATTCCAGATTTCCTCATAGACATTATCTACACGATAAAGTTTACCTGTAATTACTCCTTTGGTAAACATATTTGTCAAAGTAAGTACAGCAACAACTATTATAGAAATTGCAACTGCACTACGAACAATGATTTTCTTTTTCATACAATCACACTACTTCGTTAAATTTCGATTTATCGGTTAGTTTATTCTCGCTTACAAATCTTTTGTGCGAACAGATATGCGGATATAGTCGTCGGCTTTTTCTCTACTCAAAAGAACAATCGTCTTGAGAAAAAATTACCGTTTCCAGGGGTCGGCGTCCTCTGCGTATTCAAACAGGTCGCCGGGCTGACATTTCAGCTCCCGGCAGATCTGATCCATGGTGCTCATACGCACGGCCTTGGCTTTGCCGGTTTTCAGAATGGACAGGTTTGCGGGGGTCATGCCGATCCGCTGGGCCAGTTCCAGAGAGGTCATCTTCCGTTTTGCCAGAATGACATCTAAATTTACAATGATTGCCATAGCCGCCTCCTCAGATCGTCAGGTCGTTTTCTTCCCGAATGGACACAGCCGCAGCCAGGACTTGGGCAACCACACTGATCACCAGACATAAAAAGGACATGATGATGACCATGAAAAACAGCGGCATATAGATGAACGCCGCCGGCAGGCAGATCAGACTGACGCCTGCACAGCACCAGCAGACGCGGCGGATGTGCCGGACGTTTTCCCGGGTAAAGACAGACAGCTTCAAAATGTGACGCAGCAGCTGGTCCAAATTCCACAGTGCCACCGCGACTACCACCGCACAGCAGTAAAAAGCAATGGTGATCGCCCGGTATTCCGCCGGAGTCAGGGCTCGGAATTGACAGTACCAGTCCAACAGCAGGGGCAGGGTGGGCAGCAGCACTGCCAAAAGCAGTCCGATGAGTCGGTTCACCCACAGGGTTATGCGGGCAGAATATTGATTTTGTTTCATAAAATATGCCTCCTTATAAATGCATCATACTGCTAAAATTATCGAATGTCAATAATAAATTCAAGAAAACAAGGAAACAGAGCGCCTGCAGGGAGAGTTGACAGACTGTTCGCGAAAATGCTATAATATACAAAATTATTGCAGCAGATCGGCTGCAGAAGCGTTGGAGGGATCATTTTGGCGGGGATTATTTTGATCGCGGCAGCGGTTATTGTGTTTTTGGTGTCCTTTTTTCGTAAGCCGGGGCAGCCACCTCAGGAGAAGGTGACAAGCACCGGTGTGGTGGAGCAGGCGCAGGGAACAGAATCCGGGGCTGTTCAGTACACGGTTCGGTTTACCGGTGCGCGCAACCGCAGTTTTTTGGCGAGAACCGGACGTTACACCGGCAATACCGGCAAATACCAGGAAGGAAAGCTGGTGCATATCCGGTATTGGTTCGACAAAAAAGGCAGACCCGGCGTGGAGATCCTGGATGAGGAGCTGACCGCCATTTCGGAAAAGTCCCGGAACATCTCCCGGTGGTGCTTGGTTTTCAGCCCGGTCCTGCTGGTGCTGGGAATTTTACTTCTGATCATTTAACAGGTCCGTTGACCGACTCCAAAATCGGAGTCGGTCTTCTGTTTGTGCAAAATGGTGAAAATATAGAACACGGCATATTAGGGCTTGACAAAAGCAGCTGTATATGGCAATATATTGTGGAAAGCACAGCAAAAAGATACAAGATATTGTGCTTTCGGATGAAAGAATATAGAGAAAGACAGGTTAAGACTTATGATTCAGAGCATCATCAAGCGCGACGGACGTGTAGTTCTGTACGATCAGAACAAGATCGCCGCTGCCATTTTGAAATCCCTGGAAGCAGCCCGTGAGGGCGATGCCGCGGATGCCGCAAGAGTGGCAAATGACGTCCAGCGGGAGCTGGAGGGACAGTTCCCCTCTGAAGCCCCCAATATTGAAGCGATTCAGGATGCGGTAGAGCGGCAGCTGATGAACCACGGCTTCCCCGCTGCAGCCAAGGCCTACATTTTGTACCGGGCAAACCGTACCCGCGCCCGGGAGGCAAATACCGCACTGATGAAGACCATCGATGAGATCACCAACATCGATGCCCGCATCAGTGACATGAAGCGTGACAACGCCAATATCGACGGCAATACTGCCATGGGCTCCATGCTGCAGATCGGTGCAGCCGGTGCAAAGGCCTACAATGAAATGTATCTGCTGCGCCCGGAGCATGCCAAGGCATACCGGGAGGGCGACATTCATATCCATGACTTCGACTTCTACTCCCTGACCACTACTTGCTGCCAAACAGACATTATTAAGCTCTTTAAGGGCGGCTTCTCCACCGGTCACGGCTACCTGCGTGAGCCCCAGAGTATTCAGAGCTATGCTGCCCTGGCTGCCATCGCCATCCAGTCCAATCAGAACGATCAGCACGGCGGTCAGTCCATTCCCAACTTTGACTACGGTATGGCAGAGGGCGTTGCCAAGACCTTCCGCAAGGCTTACATTCGCCGGCTGAAGGAAGCTTTGGAGGATCTGCTGGATCTGGAGGATGAGCAGCAGAGCATCTCTGCGCTGGTTGCTTCCGCGGAGGAAGCCTGCGGCACCACTGCCCGGCTGGAAAATGAACCGGACTTTGACCGCACTGTTGCGGTGAAGCTGACTGAAAAGTATGCGCTGACCCAGGATCAGGCAGCTGCCTTGATCTCCCGCTCCAGAAAGCGCGCATGGCAGAAGACCGACCGGGACACCAAGCAGGCTATGGAGGGCTTTGTCCACAACCTGAACACCATGCACTCCCGCGCCGGTGCGCAGACACCCTTCTCCTCGATCAACTACGGCACAGACACCACACCCGAGGGCCGGATGGTCATCCGAAATGTGCTGCTGGCACTGGATGCGGGCCTGGGCCACGGCGAGACCTGTATCTTCCCCATCCACATCTTCAAGGTCAAAGAGGGCGTGAACTACAACGAAACCGACCCCAACTATGATCTGTTCCGGCTCAGCTGTAAGGTCAGTGCCCGCCGCCTGTTCCCCAACTACACCTTCCTGGACAGTCCCTTCAACCTGCAATATTATGTCCCCGGCCGTCCTGAGACTGAAGTGGCGACCATGGGCTGCCGTACCCGGGTTATGGGTAACACCTACGATCCCACCCGTGAGATCGCATACGGCAGAGGCAACCTGTCCTTTACCTCGATCAACCTGCCCAGAATCGCCATTGAAGCAAAGGGCGACGAGAAGGTGTTCTACGAAAAGCTGCAGGCCATGCTGGAGCTGGTTGCCCAGCAGCTGCTGGACCGCTTCGAGATTCAGGCGAGCAAGCACATCTACAACTATCCCTTCCTGATGGGTCAGGGTGTGTGGCTGGATTCCGAGAAGCTGAACAACAACGACGATCTGCGTGAGGTGCTCAAGCACGGCACACTGTCCATCGGCTTCATCGGCCTGGCGGAGACGCTGACTGCCCTGTACGGCAAGCATCACGGCTGTGCCGAAGAAATTCAGGAAAAGGGTCTGCAGATTCTGGGCTTTATGCGCAAGTACTGCGATGACAAGTCTCAGGAGCTGAAGATGAACTTCTCCCTGTTGGGCACACCGGCAGAAGGGCTGTCCGGTCGCTTCATCCGTATGGATCAGAAGCGTTACGGCAAGATCCCCGGTGTCACCGACCGTGAGTACTATACCAACTCCTTCCACATCCCTGTTTGGTATAATATTTCCGTATATGACAAGATCCGTTTGGAAGCGCCTTATCATGCCCTGTGTAACGCCGGACACATCAGCTATGTAGAGCTGGACGGTGATACAGCGCACAATGTGGAAGCCTTTGAGTCCGTTGTCCGCTGCATGCACGACTGCGGCATTGGCTACGGCTCGATCAACCACCCGGTAGACCGGGATCCGGTCTGCGGTTATGTGGGCATCATCGGTGATGTATGTCCCCGCTGCGGTCGCCACGAGGGTGAGCAGATCGATCCGGACCGGGTAGAGGAACTGAGAAGAAAGTATCCCCAAATGCCCGCGTTTCAGGGAATTGAGTAATCAGAACATAATAGGAGGAATTGAATATGACGATCAAATCAAATAATGAGAAAATGGGTCAGGGTGTAGGCTTTGAGCGGATTCGCCGGATCACCGGCTACCTGGTCGGTACAATGGACAAGTGGAACGATGCCAAGCGTGCTGAGGAGCGGGACCGTGTAAAGCACGGCATGGGTAAGAATGCTTGATCTTGCCGGTATTACAGGCGACAGCATCGTAGACGGTCCGGGCATCCGTACAACGGTGTTCAGTCAGGGCTGTCCCCATCACTGCAAAGGCTGCCACAATCCGGAGACTTGGGAATTTGGAGTCGGCACACCGATGGACGAGGAGACAGTGCTTCAGATCATCCGGTCGAATCCGCTGTGCCGGGGCGTGACCTTCTCCGGCGGAGAACCCTTTGCCCAGGCGGCGGGCTTTGCCGGACTGGCACGGATGCTGAAGGAGCATGGCTATGAGGTGGCATCCTATTCAGGCTATACCTTTGAGCAGCTGCTCGACGGAACACCGGCGCAGCGGGAGCTTTTGGGGCTGATCGATATTTTGATTGACGGACCGTTTTTGCTGGAGGAGCGAAGCCTGGAGCTGAATTTCCGGGGCAGCCGCAATCAGCGCATATTGGATGTACCGGCGTCTTTGGCAGCAGGAAAGGCTGTCAGCACGACCCAGCCTCGCTGGCTGAGCGAATACTGAAAGAAAGGCCGCACCTTTGAAAAAGGTGCGGTCTTTTGAGAGGGAAGGAAAAACGGGCCTCCAATAAGTTGATTCATATCGATATATTTGTGCTTTTTGAGCAAAAAAAGAAAAATCCAAGAAAATCAAGTGGACAAAGTTCACAAAGTGCGATATGATATAACTGTTAATACGGTGAAGCTCCGTATGTATAGTTTACTAAGAGGTGATACCTATGGCGTTCTCGTTCTTTGGTGGCATTCATCCCAAGGAAAACAAGTGGTACGCGGAAAAACACCCGGTCTATCCGTTCCCTGAACCGGATATTCTGGTAATTCCCATGTCACAGCATATCGGCGCGCCCTGTGCGCCGTTGGTGAAAAAAGGAGACCCTGTTACAATGGGTCAGAAGATCGGCGACGGACAAGGTTTATGTGTGCCGGTCCATGCACCGGTATCCGGAAAAGTAAAGGCTGTGGAGATGCGTCCCCACACCAGCGGAACGATGATGATGAGCGTGGTCATTGAAAATGATCACTTGGATACCCTGTGCCCGGATATTAAGTCCCGCACCCTGGAGGAAGCCCAGGCACTGACCCCCGAGGAATTGATGCAGATCATCCGGGAGGCGGGTATCGTGGGTATGGGCGGCGCCACATTCCCCACCCATGTAAAGCTCAGCTCCGGACTTGGAAAGGTAGACACGATCATTGTAAACGTGTCAGAGTGTGAGCCGTACATCGTAGCCGACGACCGGCTGTGTCAGGAATATCCTGCGGAAGTGGTTTCCGGACTGCAGATCATTATGAAGGTGTTGGGGTTGGACAGCGCCCATATCGCACTGGAGGACAATAAACCTGCGGCTGCAAAGGCTCTGAAGCAGGCAATGGAGGGCAAGGACGGGATCGTGCTGGATATTCTTCCTTCTAAATATCCTCAGGGCGCGGAGAAGCAGCTGATCTATGCGGTGACCGGGCGGCAGGTGCCCTCCGGCGGTCTGCCTGCGGCAGTGGGCTGCGCCGTGTTCAACGCAGGCACCTGCAAGGCGATCCATGACGCGGTGTATGACGGAATGCCTCTGATCCGCCGGATTGTGACGGTTTCCGGTGACATTGTGATGGAGCCCAAAAACCTGCTTGTTGCCATCGGCACAAGCTTCAATGAGCTTCTGGAAGCAGTTGGACATAAGGAAAACCCCTATAAAGTGCTTTCCGGCGGTCCTATGATGGGTGCGGCACAGTACGATCTGGCTGTTCCCGTGATCAAGGGCACGAACGCGGTGACGATTTTGGGTCAGAAGAATAAGTACATTGTAGAAAATGCCCGGTGTCTCCGCTGCGGAAAGTGCATCGAGGTTTGTCCCATGAATCTGATGCCGGTACTGATCTATAAGGCTATGTATACCGGTGATACAAAAGATGTGATGGCGGTGGATCTGATGGATTGCATCGAATGTGGCTGCTGCGCCTATACCTGCCCTGCAGGTGTGCCGCTGGTGCTGGGCTTCCGGGCAGCGAAGCAGCGGGTGCGGGATGCCCAGACTGCAGCAAAAAAGTAAGGAGGAGGAAGTCAAATGGCACAGATGAAATACTTTTATGAGCTGACGATTTCCAGCTCCCCCCACATTCACTCCAAGATGACCACCCAGACCATTATGCGGGATGTGCTGATCGCCTTAGCACCCGCGTTGCTGGGAAGTGTGTACTTTTTCGGCTTTCGGGCACTGATGGTCACGCTGATCAGCGTGGCGGCCTGTGTGTTTTTTGAATGGGCGTATTGCAAGGTGATGAAGGTCCACTGCAAGGTCTATGACCTGTCAGCGATCGTTACCGGTGTGCTTTTAGCATTTGTGTGCCCTGTGACCGTGCCTTACTGGTGTATCATTATCGGTGATTTCTTTGCCATCGTCGTTGTTAAGCAGCTGTTTGGCGGTTTGGGAAGAAATATCGTCAACCCTGCGCTGGCAGCCCGGGCGTTTATGTTCAGCTGGCCGGTGATTATGAATACATGGGTCAAGGTGGGCTTCTCAAATGCTGCGGGAATCTTTTCCACCGCTGATGCAGTGACTGCGGCAACGCCGCTGGCATCTATGCATCAGGGTCAGCTTCCGTCAGAGGGGCTGCTGGATCTGTTCCTTGGCAATGTAGGAGGCTGCATCGGTGAGACCTCCGCGCTGCTGCTGTTGGTTGGATTTATATATTTATTGGTCCGTAAGGTGGTCAGCCTGCGGATCCCGGCGGCGTTTTTGGGTACGGTGGCGGTTTTGAGCCTGCTGTTCCCCATGGGTAATGACCGGCTGACCTGGTGCGCCGCGCAGCTGTGCGCCGGCGGTGTGATGCTGGGTGCGCTGTTCATGGCGACGGACTATGTGACCAGCCCGGTGACCAAGCTGGGTCAGGTGATTTTTGGAATCGGCTGCGGCGTGCTGACCGTTGTGATTCGCTATTTTGGCGGCTATAACGAGGGTGTCAGCTATGCCATCCTGGTAATGAACTGCTGCGTGGTTCTGCTGGATCGGATCGGTCGTCCCAAGAAGTTTGGCACTCCTAAAAAGGAGGTAGCGAAAAGATGAAAAAGAAACATACGGCTTCCTATATTTTGCGTTTGGCACTGACGCTGTTGGTGATCACCGCGGTGGTAGCGGCGGCACTGGCGGCAGTCAACGCTGTGACAGGACCGATCATTCAGCAGATCACCGAAAGAAAAACCCAGCAAGCAATTGAGGCGGTGCTGCCCGGCGGCGGGGAGAAGCTGGAACACTTTACAGACCCGTCCGGTCTTGTACAGGCGGTATATGCTTCCGATAAGGGCTATGCGGTGCAGGTTGCCCCTGTGGGCTTTGACGGTGAGATCGTGATGATGGTGGGCGTTGGAAAAGACGGCAAGGTGCTGGGGATCGATATTATTTCCAACACTGAAACAGCGGGTCTTGGCGCTGTTGCAGGCGCGGACAATTCCAAGGGCGAGGCGTTCCGTGAGCAATTTGCGGACAAGAGCGGGGAATTGGCTGTAGATAAGGACGGCGGTCAGATCGATTCGCTGACCAGCGCTACCATTACCTCCCGTGCGGTGGTCAAGGGCGTGAACGCAGCACTGGCTTGCGTAGCCGGTTTGGGTTAAGGAGGCGTTCTGATGAATTTTAAGAAACAGTTATATGAAGGACTGCTGACCAAAAACCCGGTGCTGGTGCAGCTTTTGGGTATGTGTTCCACGCTGGCAATCACCACCAGCCTGTTTAACGGACTGGGTATGGGCTTGTCTGTTACCATCATTTTGATCTGCTCCAATGTGCTGATCTCTGCGCTGCGGAAGGTGATTCCTTCCCAAATTCGGATCGCGGCATATATCGTGATCATCGCGGGCTTTGTGACGATCGTGGATCTGCTTTTGCAGGCGTTCCTGCCGGATCTGGCAGAAAGCCTGGGTGTGTTCATCCCGCTGATCGTTGTAAACTGCATCATTTTGGGACGGGCAGAGGCTTTTGCATCCAAAAACGGCGTACTGGCCTCCGCTGTGGACGGTTTGTGCCAGGGCATTGGCTATACAGTGGCACTGGTGATCATGTGCGTGATCCGGGAGCTGCTGGGCGCCGGTACATTCGGCGGCGGTATTTTGAACGGCGGCGAGGGTATCGTGATCATTCCCGAGGGCTATCCTGCTATGCAGATGGTTATGCCTGTGGGCGGCTTCCTGACACTGGGCTTTGTGATTGGGGGCTTCCAGTGGCTGTCGAGCCGCATGCGGGATAAGAAGAAGGAGGCAGCGAAGAAATGAACGGATATATGCAGATTTTGTTTGGCATCCTGCTGTCAGCCCTTCTGTCGGAAAACTATATACTGGTAAAATTCTACGGCATTTGCCCGTTTATGGGCGTGTCCAAGAAGATCGATACGGCCTTGGGCATGGGCATGGCGGTGACCTTCGTAATGGCGATCGCTTCCGCTGCCTGCTGGGCGGTGGACAGCTTCGTGCTGCAGCCTTTAGGGCTTGGGTACATGCAGACGGTTGCGTTTATCCTGGCGATCGCGTCCATCGTGCAGGTGGTGGAGATGTTCCTGAAGAAGAGTGTGCCTGCACTGTATAAGGCACTGGGCATTTTCCTGCCCCTGATCACTACCAACTGTGCTGTGCTGGGCGTGGCACTGGTGAACGCCCAGGAGGGCTACGACTTTTTGCAGAGCGTGATCAACGGCGCGGCCGGAGGACTGGGCTTTACCCTGGCAATCGTTCTGTTTGCTTCTGTGCGGGAGCGCGTGGATAAGGCGGAATGTCCTGAGAGCTTCAAAGGCTATCCCATCACCCTGATCGCGGCGGGCTTGCTTGCTATGGCGTTTATGGGCTTCTCCGGCCTGAAGATCGGTTAAGGAGGTTGGGGAAATGATTGAAGTATTGATTGCGATCGGTATTTTAGGCGGTTTGGGTCTGATCTTCGGATTGGTGCTGGCGGCTGCCTCCAAGGTGTTCTATGTGGAAACAGATCCCCGGCTGGATGCGCTGAACGACTGTTTGCCCGGTGCCAACTGCGGCGGCTGCGGCTATGCAGGCTGCGGCGCGTATGCCGAGGCGGTACTTAGCGGCGAAGCGGCTGTGGGACTGTGTAACTCCGGCGGAAACGAGTGCGCCCAAGCGATGGCGAAGATCATGGGCGTGGAAGCCGGAGAGGTGAAGCGGAAGGTGGCGTTGGTGCGCTGCTCCGGTTACAGGCGGACGGATTCTGACGGCAAGCAGCAGGGCTCAAAGCTCAAGGCGGAGTATGAGGGCTTCCGTGACTGTCTTGCCGCTTCCAAGGTGGGCGGCAACGGTCCGATTGCCTGCAAGTTTGGCTGTCTGGGCTTTGGAAACTGCGTCAGTGCCTGTAAGTATAACGCGATCCATGTTGTGGACGGCGTGGCAAAGGTAGACAGCGATAAGTGTACCGGCTGTATGGCCTGTGCGGCAGCCTGCCCCCGGAAGCTGATTATTCCGGTGGATTACGGCACCAATGTCTACATTGCCTGTAACTCCCATGCCAAGGGCGCGGTGACGGTCCGGGGCTGCAGTCAGGGCTGTATCGGCTGTGGTATCTGCACCAGGATCTGCCCCCATCAGGCGATCCGGGTAGAAAATAATCTGGCGGTGATCGATTACGAAAAATGTACTGCCTGCGGCTTGTGCGCGGCAGTCTGCCCCAAGAAGCTGATCACCAGTCCGGTAGAAACACCGGCGGAAATTTTGGCAATCGTAAAAGCGGCAATGAAGGGATAAAAAATACCCGGGCTTCTTGAACTGCCCCAATTTGTGCGGACAGTACAAAAACACCCCTATGTAGGAAATATTTAATTTAAGCGGAGTGGCGCAGCGTCAGCGGCGCCACTCCCGTTTTTGTTTGGATGCGCTCGTGGTTGTAAAAGTATATGTAATCA
>JAFSDV010000021.1 GCA_017436035.1 Oscillospiraceae bacterium
CCCCTGACCAAGTTTGCCGGCCAGGTTTACGTCCTGTCCAAGGAAGAAGGCGGCCGTCATACTCCCTTCTTCAACAACTACCGTCCTCAGTTCTACTTCCGTACCACTGACGTTACCGGCATCATCAACCTGCCCGAGGGCGTTGAGATGTGCATGCCCGGCGACAACGTCGTGATGAACGTTGAGCTGATCACTCCTATCGCTATCGAGAAGGGCCTGCGTTTCGCTATCCGTGAGGGTGGCCGTACCGTCGGTTCCGGTGTTGTTACCGAGATCTTCGAGTAATATATAGCCCATAAAAACGATCCCACGGACCGAAAGGTCCGTGGGATTTTCAAAATTCACGTTTTATTTATGCTTTTTAACTTGGAAATAGGACAGATATCTGTTATACTGTTAGCGGTATGTTTGGATATAGTGGGTGATAAGGTTTGAAGGAGCTGCGGTCGAAAATTGCAGAGGCACTGCTGTCGGCACTGCCGATCACGTTGATCGTCTATGCAGTGGCATTACTGCCTTGGTTTGGTTTTTCTCAGACAGAGCTGGTGACCTTTACAGTGGGCGCAGTGCTGCTGATTTTAGGTATCGGCTTGTTTAATTTGGGTGCCGATCTGGCTATGACGCCTATGGGAACACATGTGGGTGCGGGACTTTCCCGCCAGCGAAAGCTGTGGCTGCTGCTGAGTGTTTGTTTCGTACTGGGTATGTTGATCACCATTGCAGAGCCGGATCTGCAGGTTCTGGCTAATCAGGTCAGTACGGTGATGAACGGAACAGTCCTGATCTACGCGGTGGGTATCGGTGTGGGCGCATTTTTGCTGGTGGCGATCCTGCGAATTGTATTCAGGGAGCGGCTTGGAAACATCCTGATGTTGTTTTATATGCTTTTGTTTGCATTGGCACTGCTGTTGGCAGTCAATGAGAATCTGAATCTTCTGCCATTAGCTTTTGACTCCGGCGGTGTGACTACCGGACCCATCACTGTACCGTTTATTATGGCTCTCGGCGTAGGTATTTCCAGCGTTTTAGGCAACAGAAGATCTCAGGAAAACAGCTTTGGTCTGGTTGCACTGTGCTCCATTGGACCGGTGCTGGCAGTGCTGCTTTTGGGGATTTTTTCAGGAAACGATCTGATTTATACTGTACCTGACTATACAGTCAGCGAAGATATTTTAGGAAGCTTTCTGCGTACCGCAGCCCATACTGCCCTGGAAGTGGCTGTCGCGCTGGGCTTGATTGTGGTGTTTTTCCTGTTATGTCAGATATTCTTCCTGCGGCTGCCCAAACGCCAGCTTTTGAAGATCGGCGTGGGCGTATTGTTTACTTATGCAGGACTTGTGCTGTTTTTGACCGGTGTGAATGTCGGCTTTATGCCCATAGGCTTTAAGCTGGGCTATGAACTGACCCAGCTGAATCACTGGCTGCTGGTAGGACTGGGTCTGATTATGGGTATTTTAGTGGTGCTGGCAGAGCCTGCCATCCACGTGCTCAACAGTCAGGTTGAGGACGTTACCGGTGGCTATGTGACCAAGCGGTCTATGATGATCGGATTGTGCATCGGTGTGGGTGTGGCTATCGCCCTGAGTGTTCTACGGATTATTTTTGATTTTTCTCTTGTGTATTATATCATCCCGGGCTATTTTATATCTCTGGGTCTGTCTTTGTTTGTACCGCCTGTTTATACGGCTATTGCCTTCGATTCCGGCGGCGTTGCCAGCGGTCCGATGACCTCCGGCTTCATCCTGCCCTTTGCAATCGGCGTATGTGTTGGCTTACAGGGTGCGGATGCGGTCCTGCGGGATGCTTTTGGTGTGGTGGCATTAGTTGCCATGACACCGCTGATCACTATTCAGCTTTTGGGCTTCAAGGCGATCGTTTCCAATCGGTTGAAAGAACGCCGGGCAATGAAGCGGATTCTGGATGCAGATGATCAGCAGATTATTAACTTTATGTGAGGAGGAGCGCAGATGGGTAACACGATCAATGAAGCCGCGATCAAAAAGCTGAAGCTCCTGTTCACGGTAGTAGACCGCTCAAAAATGGAATTTTATCTGGACGTTTTGAGCCAGTTTGAAGTAAATTTTCAAATGGCAGCCAGCGGCAAGGGCACAGCAAGCTCAGAGTTGGTCAGCATGCTGGGACTGAACATTCACAAGGCAGTGCTGTTCAGCGTTGTCCGGGAGGATTTGGTGGGTCCGATCATGAAGTGCCTGGAGGAAAAATTTTCCACCATTAAAAACGGTAAGGGGATTGCCTTTGCTGTGCCGCTAGCCAGTGTGATCGGCGTAAATATGTATCAGTTTTTAAGCAACAACAAGCAGGGCAGGGAGGATTGATCATGACGACCAATAACCATGAGGTAATTTTTGCAATCGTAAATGCAGGCTTCGCGGAGGACGCCATGGCGGTTGCCCGGGAGCAGGGAGCACGGGGCGGCACGATCCTGATCGGCCGGGGCGTTGCCAGAGAAAACGAGGCAGCCTTCTTCGGCATTACCATTCATTCGGAAAAGGAAATTCTGATGATGGTCGTAGAGAAGGAAATCCGGGACAATGTGCTCAACGCCCTGTATAAGCAGATGGGTATGGATAAAAAGGCCCAGGGAATCGCATTCTCCCTGCCGGTATCCGATGCGGCAGGTCTTGTGAAGCTGCCGGAAGAAACAGAAAAATAAAAAACAGGAGGGAAACCTCCTGTTTTTTAATACAGAATGGATGTATCTGTTCCGCAGATGATTTGTAAGGGTGACCATTGTGCCCGAAAAGTAGGGACACCGCTCTTGCGGTGTCCGCTGATGCGGAATAAGGGATTGCATTTTCGGTACTTTCTTGTCTCGGCAAGAAAGTACCCAAAGAAGCCGACTTAAGGGGCGCTACGGGAAAATGCGCCCCCTTAAGAATCCCCCGCCGCCTCTTCGCAACCTTTCATAAAAAAAGAAGTCGGCATTTCAAACGATTTTGTCTGAGTAGGGGTGGCCATTGGTCGTCCGAAAAGTAGGGCACGGATATATCTGTGCCGCGGAATGCATATATGCATTTCCTACACCTTTATCTACAACAAAAGCACCACTCGTAAGAGCGGTGCTTTGCTTAGATATTGTATTTGTGCATGAGATATGCTATATTGGGATCGGGGTGATGAAATGAAAAAGGTTTTTTTCTGCGCGTTGTTGTCAGTAATACTTTTAATGGGGTGCAGTTGTTCCCCAAATATGTCTTCGGAATCAAAACCGCAGCTTTCCGGAACAGAATCTTCACCGAACGAGGATGCGATTGTGGAGAAAAACTATCTGTGCTATTCGCCCTATGTGGTTACAGACGGTGTGCGGCAGCAGTTAGGGGAAGAGTATGCCTTATACTGCCGTATGGTAGATGCTGTGGTGTCCTATCAAGGTTGTGTCAGTGGCTTTCAAAGTGAACAGCATTTTGTTAAAATGTGGAGTGTTTTGATTAACGAATTTGTTCCAACATCGAAGCTGATCCAAACCTATAAGCACACTGATACACCGTATACCTATCATGAAGGAACTGTGCAGCTTAAATTCCAACATGACCGCAGTACCCATGATCAATACTTAGCCGAATTTGAATCGAAGATCAACAAAGTGTTGTCGGCAGTTCAGGCCGACGACAGTGATGTGGAAGTGATCGCAAAGCTGTATGAGTATGTGAGCTATAATATGAAATATGCTATGCTCAATAATAATACCTTGTATGATTGCTTCATGGATGAAACCGGTGTCTGCGGTGGTTATGCACGGTATCTGGAGTTTTTGCTTAATCACGCTGGAATAGAATGTCAGGTTGCAAATGGCAGCGGTGCAGGTGTAGATCATACCTGGGTTATAGCCAAAATAGACGGACAGTGGTATCACTTTGACCCCACATGGGAGGCGTCGTTTCCCCGTTGGTATTGGTTTGGTGTAGGGGACAACCTCCGGCATAACAGCTTGGTTACCGGATGGATAGAGAATTATATGAATGGCACAACGAATCGAGAGATGGATAAGTCTGGTTTGCATCTGACCGGAGAATGGGATTATTTTGAAGGACAGTATTTAGCTCCACCCGAATGTCCGTTGGACTTTAAGCCAAACAGTCGCCGATATGAAACCAGTCCAGAGCTTTGGTAAGCAAAAGCACCGCTCGTAAGAGCGGTGCTTTAGTGCGACACAGGTCTGTAAGCCGGGTTCTGTCTTGACAGCCATCTATCTAGTCCCGGGATCGCTCCCGGGATCAAGCCGCCTCCTCGGAACGGTCGGGCCAACCTTTATGTTCCTCCACGGCGTTGCTCCGGATAGAGTTTACAGCACCCCAATGTTCCCATGGGGCGGGTGGTCTCTTACACCGCCTTTTCACTCTTGCCGCCCTTGCGGACGGCGACATATCTCTGTTGCACTTGTCCTGGGGTCACCCCCGGCAGGCGTTACCTGTTATCCTTGCCCTGTGGAGCCCGGACTTTCCTCACCTGCAGCCTTTCAGCTTGCAGCCGCGGCTGTCCGACCTGGTCGCGGAAATATTGTACTGTACAGAACGCAGATTGTCAAATATCTTGCAAATTCTTTTCTAAGAGGATATACTATATAAAAGGGAAAGTCATATTTGTATTTATTGTACTGTTACAGTATGCCCAATGTAGGGGCGGCTAATAGCCGTCCGCCATTTTGCAAAAGCAAAATGATATCGCCGCAGGCGATGATCGTGTATTCCCCTGCCGGGGGCCTTACTTTCTTGCTCCGGCAAGAAAGTAAGCAAAGAAGCCGGTACAGGGGTGGGGCTGAGCGTGCGCTCCCGCGCACAAACCGCCCCTCCTCTATGTACCCCTCCTGCGCATCTTCGGCAGGCGGGCGAAATGTTTTGGGTTATTATAGAGGATAATAATGCACTGATCAACTGAAATTTGGCTGTTTTGGAACAGAGGTGTTTATGATGGCAACAGAATTTGATCATTATTTTAATTCCTTAAAGGGAAAGAATATCGCGGTTTTGGGACTGGGTGTAAGCAATCGTCCCTTGGTGCGGCTTCTTTTGGAGTTTGGCTGCACAGTAACAGGCTGTGACAAAACACCCAGGGAAAAGCTGGATGAAGAGGTCCTGGAGCTGGAGCGGCAGGGTTGCAGGCTGCAGGTGGGCGAGGGCTATTTGGACGGGCTGCAGGCGGATCTGGTGTTCCGCACACCGGGTATGCACCCGGCGAATCCTGCGCTGGAGGGACTGCGGGCATCCGGCGCTGCAGTTACAAGCGAAATGGAGGTTTTCTTTGAACTGTGTCCGTGCAGGATCGTGGCGGTGACCGGCTCAGACGGCAAGACCACCACTACCACCCTGATCTCAGAAATGCTGAAGACGGCGGGAAAAACCGTTTGGCTGGGTGGCAATATCGGCACGCCGCTGCTGCCCCATTGCAGGCAAATGACTGCGCAGGATATTGCGGTTGTAGAGCTGAGCTCGTTTCAGCTGATGGATATGACCCGCAGTCCCCATGTGGCGGTCATTACCAATCTTGCACCCAATCATTTGGATGTGCATAAGGATATGGATGAGTATGTGGCGGCTAAAAAGAACATTTTTGCGTTTCAGTCCCGGCAGGACATTTTGGTCGTCAATGCAGATAATGCCATTACGAACAGCTTTGCAGGAAACGGCGTAACGAAAAAATTCTCCCGGCAGACAAGCGCAGATGTCTATGTGAAGGACGGTACTGTATATCGGGGACAGACAGCGGTTTTGGATACGGCAGATATTTTGCTCCCCGGCGTACATAATATTGAGAATTACATGGCAGCGATCCTGGCGGTGGAAGGTCTTGTGAGCGATGAGGTGATTCGTCAGGTTGCCAAGAATTTTGGCGGTGTGGAGCACCGGATCGAGCTGGTCCGGGTGAAGGATGGTGTCAAATATTACAACGATTCCATCGCGTCTTCTCCCAGCCGCACCATTGCGGGACTGAACAGCTTCCCGGAAAAGGTGCTGCTGATCGCCGGCGGCTATGACAAGCATATACCCTTTGATGTATTGGGTCCTTATATCTGCCGCAGTGTTAAAACCCTGTTTTTGAACGGCGCGACCGGACCGCAGATCCGGGCGGCAGTGGAAAGCTGCCCCGATTATAAGCCGGGATGTCCTCAGATCGTGGACTGCGGTGATTTTACAGCGGCTGTTCACGCTGCTGCCCGGGCTGCCCGGCCGGGGGATGTGGTGCTGATGAGTCCTGCCTGCGCGGCATTTGATCAGTTTAAGAACTTTATGGAACGGGGAGCATACTTTAAGAAGCTGGTAAAGGAGCTGTAAGTATGAAATTTACAGAGTTGACCCGAATAATGAGAAAAGCGCTGCCGTTAAAGTATTGCGGCGCGGTGATCGTAGCTGCCGGTACAGCATCCAGAATGGGCGGTATCGATAAGATTATGGCTCCGTTAAAAGGTGAACCCATAATCGTCCATACGGTTCGTGCTTTTGAGGCGTGTGATGCCATCAGGGAAATTGTGATTGTTACCCGACCGGATCTGATGCAGACAGTGATGGGTCTGTGCCGGGAATTTCAGAAGGTTCGCGCGGTTGTTGCCGGCGGAAGCAGCCGTCCGGAATCGGTACGAAACGGACTGAACGCACTGTCTTCCAAGGTCAAACTGGCTGCAATTCAGGACGGCGCAAGACCGCTGATTACCCATCAGGTGATTGATCGGGTAGTTCGGGCAGCCAATACTTACGGCGCGGCAGCGCCCGGTATTCCGGTAAAGGATACAGTGAAGGTGGTGCAGGGTGGAGTGGTGTCGGCAACGCCGGAAAGAGATCGGCTGCAGGCAATCCAAACGCCCCAGGTATTTCAATTTGATCTGCTGCGGGGCGCACTGAAAAAAGCAGAGGAGGACGGTGCGGAAATTACCGACGACTGCTCTGCAGTAGAGCGTTTGGGTATGTCTGTAAAGATCGTAGAGGGTGACGAGCGAAATATGAAGATCACAACACCCATAGATCTGAAGATCGCTCAAGTGCTGATGGAGGATGAACAATGAGGATCGGTCACGGATATGATGTGCATCGGCTGACGGAAGGGCGGGCGCTGATTTTAGGCGGTGTAAAGATCCCTTACGAAAAGGGGCTTGACGGACATTCCGATGCGGACGTGCTGCTGCATGCTTTGATGGATGCACTGCTTGGCGCTGCGGCCTTACGGGATATTGGTTATCATTTCCCTGATACAGACCCGGCTTATAAGGGCGCGGATTCCCGGCAGCTTCTGCGGGAAGTCAGGGAAAAGATCACCTGCGCCGGTTATCGGGTGGGCAATATCGATGTGACCATGATTGCTCAAAAGCCGAAGCTCAAGGAGCATATTCCGCAAATGGTCTGCAACATTGCTGCGGATTTGGGATTGGATGTTACGCAGGTGAATGTGAAGGCCACAACCGAGGAGCGTTTGGGCTTTACCGGAGATGGCAGCGGAATGTCCTGCCATGCGGTTTGTTTGCTGGAAAAGCTGTGAAACTGAACATTTTCGACCTCCCGGGCATAAGTTAGCCCGGGAGGTTTTGTTATGAAGGCTTGTATGATTACCTTCCGCTCCGTTACGCCGGCCCAGAGAGGTGAAGGGCTGTTGCGGCGGGCGGGAATGGATTGCAGTATACAGCGCACACCGAGATGGATGGAAGAGCAGGGCTGCGGGTATAGCTTGCGGATTCGCTGTCAGGATGTGATGCCTGCGCTTGAGATTCTGCGTTCTAATGATGTTTCCTTTCGTAAGGTCTATTTGAAAAGAGAAAACGGTAAAATGGAGGAGCTGGCACTATGACCTATCTGGACAGCGGCGCTACTTCTTTTCATAAACCCCCTGCTGTTTATCAGGCAGTGCGGCGGGCAATGGGGAATTATGCCAATCCTGGAAGGGGTGGCTATCCGGCGGCTATGGGCGCGTCTAAGACGGTGTTAAAATGCCGGGAGCAGGCGGGGGCGATGTTTGACTGTTCTGCCGAACAGGTGGTGTTTACGTCCAACTGTACCCACGGCCTGAATATAGCCATCAGGACACTTGTAAAACCTGGGGACCGGGTGGCGGTTTCCGGATTTGAGCACAATGCCGTGACACGGCCGCTCCATCATCTTGGGGCGCATATGGTCGTGGCAGGACGGAAGCTTTTTGACTGGGACGATACACTGGAACAGTTTGAGAAGGCACTGCGGGGCGGTGTCCGCGCCGCGGTCTTTACCCATTGCTCCAACGTATTTGGATATATTCTTCCGGTAGAGCAGATGGCGCAGTTGTGCAGACAGTATCAGGTGCCGTTTATTGTGGATGCGGCGCAGTCAGCAGGGACACTGCCGGTTCGTATGGGACAGTGGGGCGCGGAATTTATCGCTATGCCCGGTCATAAGGGTTTATTAGGTCCTCAGGGGACGGGGATGCTGCTGTGCGGAAGATCGCCTGAGCCGCTGATTCAGGGTGGAACGGGCAGTGATTCCAAAAATCCCGGAATGCCGGATTTTTTACCGGACCGGGCGGAGGCGGGAACGCTGAATGTGCCGGGAATTGCCGGTTTGAGCGCAGGGCTTGAATTTTTACAGCGGACCGGAATAGAAAGGATCCACCGACGGGAGCAGCGGGAAGCTGCCCGGTGTGCGGCGGGGCTGAAAAAGCTGGGGCTGCAGGTGTTTTCCGGAGATCATCAGAGCGGGACGGTATCCTTTGTGCCCAAGGGCGACTGCGAAGAAATTGCTGAATGTCTGGCACGGCAAGGGATTGCTGTCCGTGCGGGTTTGCACTGTGCGCCCCTTGCCCATGAGAGCGCGGGGACGCTGCAGACCGGAACGGTGCGGGTCAGCTTTGGCTACGATGCCGCTCCCTGTCAGACCGGTGAATTTTTACTGGCACTGGAAAAACAAACCGGTGAAAAATGAAACAACTGCCAATCCCGGTTGATCAGACCGGGTCTGAAAATCGGGATTGGTGGTAAGCACAGAAAAACCCGGGGGCAGCTGTAAATTTTTTGTGATTTAGTCTTGCTATCAGCCGGGCAATTCGTTATAATAGTAAGGATAATAGGCTCAGTATACCACAAAATGAAAAAGTGTCGGTTTTTGATAGAGATGCGCTTGAGTAGCGGGGGGAGAGGGATACATATGGAATACTTGCAGACAATTTGGCAGCAGATCCAGAAAATGCATTTTACCGATTATATGGATATCATTATTGTTGCATTTTTGATCTACAAATTCATGCCGCTGCTGCGGTCTACCGGTACTGCCAGAGTTGGCGGCGTTATCCTGTCGGTTCTCGTGATCGCGGGGTTGACGGACCTGTTTCATCTGTATACTTTAAGCTATATTCTTAATCAGTTCCTTGCAGTCGGACTGATCGCGGTAGTGGTTTTGTTCCAGCCGGAGCTGCGGCGGATGATCGATCATCTGAGCAGTATAAAGCTCAATCGGTTTTTAGGCGCATACAAACCGGAACAGGAAATGGAGCCGGTAATTGCTCAGACAGTACAGGCCTGTGAAGCAATGAGCCGTGAGCGGGTTGGCGCGCTGATCGTATTTGCCCGGGATAACCGCCTGGAGGAGTATTTTAAGACCGGAACGATCATTGACGGAAAAGTATCGGAGCAGCTGATCCGAAATGTATTTTTCCCCAAGGCGGCTCTGCATGACGGTGCCATGATCATTCGGGACGGACGGGTCACAGCGGCGGCCTGTGTGCTTCCTCTGTCGGAAACCAATCGCCTGAGCGCGGATTTGGGCACCCGTCACCGTGCCGCGGTAGGTATGAGTGAAGTATCTGACGCGGTGGTTGTGGTAGTCTCCGAGGAGACCGGTGCGATCTCCGTGGCAGTTTGCGGAATGTTAAAGCGGCATTTAGCACCGCAGACATTGGAGCGGCTGCTGCGCAACGAGCTGTGCCCGGATAATACAGTACAGGAAGAAACATTGGCAGTAAAGCTTCGGCAGAAGCTTCAGAAAAAGGAAAAGGGGGACAACACAAATGAAAAATAAAGTATTTTCCGTTGTGCTGTCCGTAGTGGTAGCCTTTGGACTGTGGCTGTATGTGATCACGGTGGTCAGCCCCGGTTCGGAAAATACCTACTATAATATCCCGGTGGTGCTGCAGAATGAAAATGTGCTGAAGGACCGGGGATTGATGATCACCTCCGAGCTGCCGGCAGTGACGTTGACCCTGTCCGGTACACGGACGGATCTGAACAAGCTGGACGAAAACAACATCAACATTTTGGTGAACGCGGCAGCAATCGAGGCGGCAGGAAACCATCAGCTTAATTACACTGTTTTGTATCCGGGAAGCGTTTCGAGCAATGCCATCACCAGAAAGTGGCAGAGCACCAACGTGATTACGGTAAAGGTAGAGAACCGGATCACGAAGAACGTAGAAGTGGTAGTGGACTATATGGATACCACTGTTCCTGTTGGGTTTGTTGCAGATAAGGAAAACGTGATCATGGATGTGAAGACCATTGAAGTGTCCGGACCGGAATCGGTCGTAGATAAGATCACACAAGCAAGGATTCAGGTGGACCTGACCAATAGAAATATGTCTGTTGTGGGCCGGTTTGCTTATCAACTCTGTGATGCAGCCAACAAACCGGTTGAATCCGAGCTGATCACCACCAATGTGGAGACTGTGGACCTGACAGTGAAGATCCAGCGGCTGAAAGAAATTCCGCTGAAGCTGAATGCCATTTACGGTGGCGGCGTAACGGACAAGAACTGTTCCATCGTAATCGAACCCCAAACCATCCGTGTTTCCGGAAGTGAGGCACTGCTGGAGAATCTCAATGAGCTGATACTCGATACAGTCAATTTGGCTGAGCTCCTGGAGAACCAGACGCTGAGCATCCCCATTGTCCTGCCGGAAGGCGTGCAGAACGAAACCGGTGTGGAGGAAGCGACGGTTACAATCACATTTAAGGATCTGAAGGCTAAAAAACTGAATGTGACCAATATTCAGGCGATCAATGTGCCGGAAGATATGGTAGCAGATATTTATACTCAGCAGCTTTCTGTTACGGTCCGAGGTCCTTCCAGTCTGATTAGCAGGATTACGGCAGAGGACGTGACGATCACTGTTGATTTTGCGGGAGTACAGCCCGGTGAAGGAATACTCAGAGGCGTTGCCTCCTTCAAAAGCCAATACAGCAGTGTGGGTGTTGTGGGAATCATAGAAGTAACAGCCAATTTACAGGAAGCTGTCCTGGCACAGGTGGCATAAATGGAGCAGCTGGTTCGTGTGCAAAAGCAAAACAGTGACGGAACAGCTCAGGTGATCCATGTGCGGCAAAGCGCCTGTTCCGGTGACTGCCATAAATGCTCCGGCTGTGGAGCGGCAACCCAGACGCTGATTCTGACAGCCCGCAACCCTATTAATGCAAAACCGGGGGAGCTGGTGGTCATCCGCTCGGAATCCGGACCGGTGCTGGCTGCGGCGGCAGTGCTGTATATGATGCCGCTGATGCTGTTCTTCTTGGGTTACGCTCTGGGCGCAGTGCTGTGGCAGCGGGGGGCGTTAACCGGAGGAATCGCCTTCGCGGCGGGAATCGCCATTGCGGCAGCCTATGACCGCTTGGTGGCAAAAAAACAGAAAACAATCTATACCATAACAGGCTATGGGCAGATGATGCCTGAGGACTGATAAAAAAGGGGATAATGACCTTGATCAAAAGCATGACCGGCTATGGCCGGGCCGTGGAAACGGTAAACGGCAGAGAATTTACAGTTGAGCTTCGCTCTGTGAATAACCGATATCTGGATTGCAGCGTGCGGCTTCCCCGTATCCTGTCTTTTGGAGAGGATGCGGTGAAGCAGGCAGTAAAGGCATCCGTTTCCAGAGGAAAGGTGGATGTATTTATCAGCCTCCGCACAGAAGCGGGGGAAGAGGTTCAGGTCAGCCTGAACAAGAGCGTGCTGGAGGGCTATTTGAATGCCATGCGGCAAATGGTTTCGGATTTCGGTGTGACCGATGACATCAGCGTGTCTGCGGTTTCCCGTCTGCCGGAGGTGTTCAGCATAGAAAAGCCCCAGGTAGATGAGGAACAGCTGCTGGAAGATTTGATGGGCGTTGTGGCAAAAGCCTTGGAAGGTTACGATGCTATGCGCTGCACAGAAGGACAGGCGCTGGATTGGGATCTGCGCAGCCGGGGTGAGACGATTCTGCAGCTGGTGGCACAGGTGGAGCAGGGAAATGCCCAGACAGTTCTGGATTATCGGGCAAGACTGGAGGCAAAGCTTCGGGAGGTTTTGGAGAACACCGCTATTGACGAGAGCCGTATTCTGACGGAGGCGGCGATTTTCGCGGACAAGGTGGCAGTAGACGAGGAAACTGTGCGCCTGCGCAGCCATTTGAAGCAGATGAACGCAATGCTGGACGGCGGCGGCGCGGTGGGAAGAAAACTGGATTTTCTGCTGCAGGAGATGAACCGGGAGGCCAATACCATCGGCTCTAAATGCACCGATGTGAAGCTGGCACGGATCGTTGTGGATATCAAAGCGGAGCTGGAGAAGATCCGTGAACAGACGCAGAACATTGAGTAAGGGGATTCTATGAAGCTGATCAATATTGGATTTGGCAGTATGGTGGCGGCGCAGCGGGTGCTTGCCATCGTAGAACCGGATTCTGCACCGATCAAACGGATCGTGCAGGAGGCAAAGGAACGGAGCATGCTGATCGATGCGTCCTACGGTCGAAAAACAAAAACGGTGCTTGTGATGGATACAGATCATGTGATCCTCTCCGGACTGACACCGGATGTGCTGGAAGCCCGTTGGAAAGAAAAGCCTGAGCCCGGGGAGGACATACAGCTATGAGCAAAGGAATACTGATCGTCATGTCCGGCTGCTCCGGTGTGGGAAAGAGTACGGTGCTGAGCAATGTGATGGACCGGCGGGCAGATCTGCGGTTTTCTGTTTCTGCTACCACACGCCCGCCAAGACCCGGTGAGACTGACGGGCAGAGCTACTATTTTGTATCGAAGCAGACTTTTTTGGATATGATCGAAAAAGGGGAATTTCTGGAATACGATGCCCATATGGATCATTACTATGGCACCCCCAGAAAACAGCTGGAGGAAAAGCTGGAAACGGGCAGTGTGATTTTAGACATTGAACCCAACGGTGCGTTTGCGGTCCGGGAAGCGTGGCCGGATGCCGTGCTGATCTTTATTGCACCTCCGTCTATGGAAGAGCTGGAGCGCCGTTTAAGAAGCCGGGGAGATACCTCTGCGGAGCAGATCGAAAAACGCTTGGCACGGGCAAAATGGGAAATGGAACAAAGTGCGAGCTATGATTACGTCGTCATTAACGAGCAGGTAGAAGCCTGCGCTGATGAAATATTAAAGATCATTGCCGAAAAGGCAGACTAAAATTGGAGGAATTGAAGATGCTTTACCCCCCTGTAGCAGATTTGTTGAAGAATGTAGATAGCCGTTATTTGCTGGTGAATGTGGTTGCCCATCGGGCAAGACAGATCGCCGACCAGGCAGAGGAGCTCCAGGAGGAGCTGACACAGAAGCCTGTGACCATGGCAATTCAAGAGGTGGCTGACGGCAAGCTCTCCGCTACCCTGAAGGACGAGTACAAGAACTGAGCGGGTACTGACTGCAGAGCAGTCAGATGCCAACGCATATAGAAAGAAGGTGGGCTGATGATCGCTAAAATCGCTGTTTCCGCGGCTAATTTTGCCATCGATAAGCCCTATTCTTACCGGATTCCCTGTCAGCTGGAGCTGAAGCCGGGGATGCGGGTGATCGTACCCTTTGGCAGGAGCAACCGCCGCACGGAGGGCGTTGTGCTTTCTGTGGAGGACGGAGATTCCAAGGAACTAAAAACAGTAGAGCGCAGCCTGGATGCTGAGCCGGTACTGTCCCAGACAATGCTGCGTCTTGCCGCTTTTCTGCGGGAACGGTATTTTTGTACGTTCTTTGATGCGGTGCGGGTCATGCTCCCTGCAGGTCTGTGGTTTCAGGTCAAGGATACCTATGCTTTGACCCAGGACCGTACATGGCAGGAAAAAAACCTTCGCCAGACGGATGCAAGAACGATTCTTACAATACTGAACGATTGCGGCGGACAGGCAGACGGCACGGTGCTGCGAAAGGCGGTTGAAGATGAAGCGGCCTTTGAAGACGCGATTCGCTATTTGCTGCGAAAGAAGTGGATCGCCGCACAGCAGGATTACTTGCGCCGGACTACGGACAAAACAGAAAAGATCGCTGCACTGGCTGTGCCTGCGGAGGAGGCGTTGGCCTATGCTAATAGCCGTCCCAAATCTGCCGCTATGCAGCGGGCAGTGTTGGAGCTGCTTTGCACAGTAGGCAGCGCGGCTGTGAAGGAGCTCTGCTATTTTACAGGCGCAAAGCCGGCAACGGTGTACCGCCTTGCCCAGTTGGGCTATTTGGAGCTGACGGAAAAGACCCTTTTGCGCTGTCGGCAGATCCGCCCGGTAAAGCTGGACGGTCCGCTGGAGCTGAATCAGGAGCAAACGGTCGCCCTGGAAGGGCTGACGGAGCAGATGGGGCAGCGGTCCCCCGGTGCAGCCCTGCTGTACGGTGTGACCGGATCCGGTAAAACAGCCGTATATATCAAGCTGATCCAGCGGTGTTTGGAGCAGGGGAAGCAGGCAATGCTGCTGGTCCCGGAGATCGCTCTGACACCTCAGCTTTTGGGACTGCTGGCTGCTTATTTCGGTGAACAGATAGCGGTGCTGCACAGCAGCCTGCCTGCCGGTGAGCGGTATGATCAGTGGAAGCGGATTCGCAGCGCAGAGGCAAAGGTTGTTGTAGGCACCCGTTCTGCGGTGTTTGCGCCCTGCTGCAACCTTGGTTTGGTCATTTTAGATGAAGAGCAGGAGCATTCCTACAAATCCGAAAACGCCCCCCGATACCATGCCCGGGATGTGGCACTGTGGCGGGGACTTCGGGAGCAGGCGTTGGTGGTGCTGGGCTCTGCTACACCTTCAGTCGAATCCATGTATCGCGCCAAGACCGGAGATTACCGGCTTTACTGTCTGAAGGAGCGTTATAACGGCAAGGCGCTGCCCCATGTGCAGATCGTGGATATGCGGGAAGAGCTGAAGCTGGGCAACGATCTGTCTTTGAGCCGATATTTGCAAAATGCCATCCGGGATACAGCCGATGAGGGTCGGCAGACGATCTTGTTCTTGAACCGCCGGGGAAACAGCCGCGCGCTGGTGTGCGTAGACTGCCGGGAAGCACCGGAATGTCCCCGCTGCAGTGCCCGGCTCACATACCACAGCGCAAACGGGCGTCTGATGTGCCATTACTGCGGACATTCCCAGAACGCGGTACAGCGGTGTCCCTCCTGCGGCGGACCGATGAAACGGGTGGGGACCGGCACGCAGAAGGTACAGCAGGAGCTGGAGTTCCTGTTTTCTGATCTGGCAGTGGACCGGATGGACACAGATACGGTCAGTGCTGCCAATCCCCATGAAAAAATTCTGGAGCATTTCCAAAAGGAGGCCGTGCCCATTCTGGTTGGTACGCAAATGGTTGCAAAGGGGCTGAACCTGCCCAATGTGACCCTTGTGGGTGTGCTGGATGCGGATCTGAGCCTGTATACCGACAGCTACCGTGCTGCGGAAACAACGTTTAATATGCTGACTCAGGTGGTGGGAAGAGCCGGTCGGGGAGATCTGGCAGGTCGGGCTGTCGTTCAGACGATGGTGCCGGAGCATCAGGTGATTACATTGGCGGCTGCCCAGGATTATGACAGCTTTTATAATATGGAGATTCGATTGCGCCGTGTTCAGAAGCATCCGCCCTTTGGCGATCTGGCTGCTGTGACCTTTACAGGTCAGGAGGAAACGGCAGTACTGCGGGGCGCGATCAAATTCCGGGACAGCTTGGTGTCTTGCCTGAAGCTGCCGGAATATACAAAAGAAGTTTGCACGGTGCTGGGACCTGCGCCCTGTGCTGTGCCGAAGATCAATTACCATTTCCGTTACAGGCTGAGCCTGCGCTGCGATATGAGCAAGAATTTGCGGCAGCTGCTTGCCTATTTGCTCCGGCAGTTTTCCAAGGACCGGGCAAATCGGGGCGTATCCGCCTTTATAGATGTCAACGGATTTGATTAAAGGGGTATTGATATGGGATTGCGTAAAATTTTGACAGTGAAAGAGCCCGCGCTGCATAAGATATGCAAAAGTGTGGAGAATTTTGATGAGCGGCTGCATAAGCTGTTGGATGATATGCGGGAAACGCTGATCGATTCCGGCGGTGTGGGACTGGCAGCACCTCAGGTGGGTATTCTGCGCCGGGTGGTACTGGTGGACAATGGAGAGGAAATCCTGGAGCTGGTAAATCCGGAGCTGATCATGACGGACGGAGACCAGTCCGGACCGGAGGGCTGCCTGAGTATTCCCGGAAAGTACGGTCTGGTGAAACGACCCTATTACGCCAAGATACGGGCGCAGGACCGGAACGGAAATTGGTATGAAGCGGAGGGTGAGGAAATTGTCGCCCGGTGCTTCTGTCACGAATTGGATCATTTGGACGGGATCGTCTATACCGAGGTCATGGAACGCTATCTGACAGATGAGGAACTGGCCGCGGATTGATCAATACGGAGGAACGTTATGCGCGTTGTGTTTATGGGTACGCCGGATATCGCGGCGACCTGTCTCAAAAAAATCATTGCAGACGGATTTGAGGTTGCAGCGGTATATACACAGCCGGACCGTCCCAAAAACCGGGGTATGAAGCTGGCATGCTCGCCGGTGAAGGAAGTTGCCCTGGAGCATGGAATTGACGTATATCAGCCGGAGAACTTCCGGGATCAGGAAACGGTCGAGCAGCTTCAGGCGTTAGAGCCGGATGTAGTTGCGGTTGTGGCATATGGACGGATCTTACCCCAGAGCGTGCTGGATATACCGAAAAAGGGTTGTATCAACATCCACGCCAGCCTGCTTCCAAAGTATCGGGGCTCTGCACCCTATCAGTGGGCGGTGCTGGACGGTCAGAAGGAGACCGGCGTCAGTGCTATGTATTTGTGCCGGGAAATGGATGCCGGCGATGTGATCAATGTAAGCAAAACGCCGATCGGTCCGGATGAAACTGCAGGAGAGCTGCTGGACCGGCTGGCTGTGCTGGGTGCGGACCTGCTGAGCAAGACCTTGACTGCTGTAAAGCAAGGCACAGCTGCCGCTGTACCCCAGGATCCGGCGCAGGTATCCTATGCGCCCATGCTGGATAAATCTATATGCCCCATTGATTGGAATGAATCTGCGCAACAGATTCACAACAAGGTGCGGGGGCTGAATCCCTGGCCTGTTGCCACCGCCGTGTTTGGCGGAAAGCGTTTTAAGATCTATCAGACAGCTGTAATTCCCGTGGAGCACGGTGCTGCGCCCGGCACAGTTTTAGGTCTGACCAAGACCGGTTTGCGCATTGCCTGCGGACAGGATGCGGTGGAGATCCGCATTTTACAGGCAGAGGGCGGCAAACGCATGGCTGCACCGGATTATTTTCGGGGACATCCGCTGGAGGACTAAGTATGGGTGCCAGACAGACAGCACTGAATGCACTGATCGCCTGCCGCAAGGAAGAAGGCTGGTCCAACGGTGTGCTCAAGGACTACATTGCCCGGGACAGATTGGACCGTCGGGAGGCGGCATTGGCTGCATGGCTGTGCTATGGTGTGCTGCAAAATCGGATGAAGCTGGATTTTTATTTGCAGCAGCTGCTGAAGGGACGGGTAAAGGATTTGCATCCTGCAGTCCGGGATATTCTCCATTTGGGGCTGTATCAGCTTTATGAAACCGACAGGATTCCGGAATCCGCGGCGGTCAATGAGGCTGTGGCACTGGCGAAGACCTATTGTAAAAAACAGAGGTATGCGCCCGGGCTTGTAAACGCGGTGCTGCGTCAAGCAGTCCGCAGTCGGGACGGGCTGATCCAACCTACCGCTTTGTGGGATCGGTACAGTCATCCTGAAAAGCTGATCCGGATGCTGGAAAGCTATGTTGGACCGGAGCGGCTGGAGAGTATGCTTCAGGCAAATAACGGCATTCCGTCCACTGTGGCACAGGTCAATACCCTGCGAATCAGCACACAGGAGCTGATCAGTCGGCTGGAAGGCGAAGGAATTTCCGTTCAGCCCCACAGTTGGATGGAGGATTGTCTTGTGCTGTCCGGTACAGGGCGTATGGAGCAGCTGCCGTCCTTTCAGGAGGGACTGTTCTATGTGCAGGATGCGGCAGCAAAGCTCAGTGTTTTATGCGCCCAGCTTCCTGCGGGCAGGAATATCCGCCTGCTGGATTGCTGTGCCGCGCCGGGGGGAAAGACCTTTGCGGCGGCGATCGCCATGGGTGGAGCGGGTCAGATCATTTCCTGTGACATCCATCCCCATAAAACGGTCCTGATCGGGAACGGCGCAAAGCGGCTGGGGCTTGAGAATGTTCAGGCTTGCTGTCAGGATGCGGCGGCGTCAGTTGACGGATGGAAGGACGCTATGGATGCAGTGATCGCGGATGTGCCCTGCTCCGGTTATGGGATCATACGTAAAAAACCGGATATCCGTTATAAGGATCCGGATTCTATGCAGCATCTTCCTGCATTGCAGCTTGCGATCCTGAAAAATCAGGCTTCCTATGTGAAGCCCGGCGGCGTGCTGATCTATTCCACCTGCACGCTGGTGCGGAAGGAGAATGAGGGTGTTGTGGAAAAATTCTTGAAGGAACGCCCGGATTTTGAATTGGAACCGCTGCCGTTGCCTGAGCCTTTTCCGAAAAATGAAGGCGGGATGCTGGCACTTGTGCCGGGAGAATATGACACAGACGGCTTCTTTATTTGCCGTTTGCGGAGAAAGAAATGATGAACCACATTAAATCCATGACCCTGTCTGAAATGGAAGGGGTGCTGAAGGAATTAGGTCAGCCCTCGTTCCGTGCCAGACAGCTCTATACATGGCTGCACAAAGGCGCGCGCAGCTATGAGGAAATGACCAATCTGCCCAAAGCTCTGCGGGACGCGCTGGCGGAGCAGTACCCCATTTGTGCGCCGGAGGTGGTGCGCAAGCAGGAATCCAAAGCTGACGGCACGATCAAATATCTTTGGCGTTTGACAGACGGGAACTGTGTGGAAACGGTGCTGATGCGCTATCATTACGGCAACAGCGTTTGTATCTCCACAGAGGTAGGCTGTCGGATGGGGTGTGCGTTCTGCGCCTCCACACTGGGGGGGCTGGTTCGCAGGCTTGAGCCTTATGAAATGCTGGATCAGGTGCTGTTTACCCAAGTGGATTCGGGGCTGCCTGTTGGACATATCGTGCTGATGGGCATCGGCGAGCCACTGGATAATTATGATAATGTGATGCGTTTTCTGGAGCTGGTAAACAGCCCGGAGGGTATGAATATTTCCATGCGCCATATCAGTCTGTCTACCTGCGGTCTGGTGCCTAAAATCGATGAACTGGCGGAAAAAAAGCTGCAGCTGACCTTGTCTGTTTCTCTGCACGCACCGTCCGATCAGATCCGTGACACCATTATGCCGGTAAACAAGGCGTATCCGGTGCAGCAGCTGCTGGAGGCCTGCCGCCGGTATTACAAAAAGACCAACCGCCGGATCTCTTTTGAGTATGCGATGATCCGGGGGGTCAACGATACGGAGGAAGCGGCGAAGCAGCTGATCGCACAGTTAAAGGGCTTGCCTGCCCATGTGAATCTGATCCCGTTGAATCATGTGGAGGAAAGTCCTCTGAAGCCCAGCACCAAGCAGGCGGTTATCCGTTTTCAGAAGCTTTTGGAGGAGGCGGGCATCCCTGCTACTGTCCGAAGGACCTTGGGCGGTGACATCGATGCTTCTTGCGGACAGCTGAGAAGAAAGTATACAAAAGAAACATAATTGCTGATGGTTTGGCAATCATTGAGTGCACTGTGGAAGGAGTGACGTTCTATGCAATACTGGGGCTTGACAGATCCGGGGTGTGCCCGCACGCAAAATCAGGATTCCTATCAAATTCTCGCTTTGGATAAAAACACACTTTTGTGTGTTGTCTGCGACGGTATGGGCGGCGCGAAGTCCGGTAATGTGGCAAGTTCTCTTGCGGTGGATGTGTTTGCTCAGGAGATCAAACGCACATGGAAATCCGATATGGATGCGGAGCAGCTGGATCAAATGCTGTATAGTGCTGTTAAACTGGCAAACTTTACAGTTTACGATCAGGCGCAGCAGTTTGAAGAATTTGCCGGGATGGGAACTACATTGGTGGCACTGCTGATCCAGGGGAAAAAGGCGACGGTGGTTAATGTAGGTGACAGCCGTGCCTACCATGTGGATCAGAACGGAATCCAACAGCTGACAGTGGATCATTCGCTGGTACAAATGATGATCGCCAGAGGAGAACTGAGTCCGGAGAAAGCAAGAAGCTACCCCGGAAAGAACCTGATCACCCGGGCGATCGGCACAGAGCCGGTTGTAAACTGTGATATCTTCCACAGAAAGGTGGAGCGGGGCGACTGCCTGCTGCTGTGTTCTGACGGTCTTACCAATATAATCGATGATCAGGAGATCCTGTTCGAAGTGACCTATGGCATGGACAAAGAACAGTGCTGCCAGCGTCTGCTGGAGATTGCAAAAAAACGGGGCGCGCCGGATAACGTGACCAGTGTTTTGGTGGTCATTTGACCGGTTGCGGCGAAAGGAGTTTTATTTATGGATAAATACATAGGCAGACTGCTGGATAACCGATACGAGATTTTGGAAGTGATCGGCAGCGGCGGAATGGCTGTTGTTTATAAAGCCCGCTGCCATCGGTTGAACCGGTTGGTGGCGATTAAGATCCTGAAGGATGATAATTTACACGACGAGGATTTCCGCAGACGGTTTCATGCGGAAAGTCAGGCTGTTGCTATGCTCAGTCATCCGAACATCGTATCAATCTACGATGTGTCTACCTCCATTATGGCAGACTATATTGTTATGGAGCTGATCGAGGGCATCACTCTGAAGCAGTATATGGAAAAGAAGGGCACCCTTAACTGGAAAGAGACCCTGCATTTTGCTATCCAGATCGCGAAAGCCTTGGAGCATGCCCATAGCCGGGGGATCGTACACCGGGATATCAAGCCGCATAATGTAATGGTACTGAAAAACGGCTCAGTCAAGGTCATGGACTTTGGTATTGCCCGATTGATGTCCAAGGGAAATACCCTGACAAAGGAAGCACTGGGCTCTGTGCATTATATTTCTCCGGAGCAGGCAAAGGGCGGACGGGTGGACAGCCGTTCGGACCTGTATTCGCTGGGTGTTGTAATGTATGAGATGATGACCGGCAGACCGCCCTATGACGGAGATTCTCCGGTTTCCGTTGCCATCCAGCATATTAACGGCGGTGCGGTAATGCCCACCTTGCTCAATCCCAACATTCCCGGCGGTTTAGAGCAGATCATTATGAAAGCCATGGCCCATGAGATCGAAGGACGGTATGCCAGCGCGGCGCAAATGCTCAGCGATATGGATGAGTTCCGGAAAGATCCTACGATCCTGTTTGACTACAATGCACCTGCGTTGGATGTAGTCACTCGGATATCCAAGCCCAGCCTGGTGGTCCAGCCACCCCGGACAGCGGAGACTTCCCAGGAGAAAAAGCAGGAGCAACCCCGGCGGCGCACAGCGACACCTGCCGAGCCTGCCCGAAAGCCGGAAAAGCAGAAGAAAAAGGAACAGCCAAAGAAAAACCCGCCTCGGAAGGTGCGGGAGGAGGAAGAGGAAGGGCACAGCCGCGTTGCGACGATTGCCATTGTTTCCTGTTCTCTGGTGGCGGTGATGGCGATCGCCATTTTCCTGGTAGTTCTGTTGGGTGGTGGCACACTGTATCATGAAACACTGGTAACAGTTCCCCAGCTTGTGGGAAAGAATTATGACCAGCTGCCGGAATATGAGGATTTTATTATTACTGCCAATCCGGTATTTGATGATACCTATAAAGAGGGTGTAATCTTTCATCAGAAGCCGGCGGCAGGAGAGAAGGTCGTTGCCGGCACGCGCATCATTATTCAGGTGAGCATGGGTCCCACACCGGAAAAGATCCTCATGAGCAATGTTCTGAATTTGTCCCAGGCACAGGCTGAGAAGAATCTGACAGATCTGGGATTGAATCTGAAATTCCAAATTCGCTATGAGACCAGCGATGAGATCGTAAAAGGAAATGTGATCCGAACCGAACCGGAGGCGGGCACGGAGCTGTCCCCCGGACAAATGGTTACACTTTGGATCAGCTCCGGATATGAGATCAAAACAGGCGAAATGCCCGATGTTGTCGGACAAATGCTGGAGGTTGCCCAAAATACCCTGGACAATCAGGGACTGCATTTGACTATTACGGTGCAGGAGGTCTTTGATCAGGAGCTCGCCGGACGGGTGCTGAGTACGATTCCGGTGAAGGGAGATCCGCTGACGACCGGTGATGTGATCACCCTGGTGGTCAGTAAAGGTCCGGAGCTTGCGATTATGCCTAATGTGGTGGGCTGGGACTTCGAGCAGGCAGTTCGCTACCTGATCGACGCAGGCTTTAAGACCCCGGAGATTATGAAAGTGCCCAGCGACAAACCGATCAACACGGTCCTTGAACAGTCCCATTTGGCGGATACCTCCATCGAGCTGAGCAGTAAGATCGTTTTGAAGGTTTCTTCCGGTCCCGAACAGAAGAAGCAGGATGTGACCATCAATGTGTCTGCATGGACCGTGGATGGGGCATGTCAGGTAACGGTTTACAGAGCAGGAACAGAGGAATATGATGAGTGGGTCGAGCAGGGGACAGCGTCTATTGTTTTGAAAGATCAGTCCGGAACAGGCACGGTCTATTATGAAATTTCAATAAACGGCGGGGAGCCGAGCATTATGAAGGTATCCTTTGATGGCAACAGCTAACAGACAGACCGGGCGGATTTTACGCTCATTAAGCGGTTTTTATGAGGTGCAGACCGATAAGGGCTTGATCACCTGCCGGGGAAGAGGCCATCTGCGCAGGGGCGCACAGGTGCCCCTGACCGGTGACATGGTGGAGATCACCGTGGAACAGGGAAAAGGAATGGTGGAAAAGCTTCTGCCCCGGAAAAACAGCTTTGTCCGGCCTGCCGTTGCGAATATTGATGCACTGGTGATCTTTGCTTCCAACGTGAATCCGGTAACAGAACCGTTTCTCATTGATCGGGTAGCAGCCATTGCCGGTGATCAGGGCGTTCCGGTATATATATGTGTAAATAAATGTGATCTGGACCCGGCGGTCGATCTTGTGCGGATCTACCGCAATGCAGGCTTCCCGGTGATCCGTGCCAGTGCTGAAACAGGTGAAGGCGTGGAGGAGCTGCGGGGGCTGTTGAAGGGCAAGCTGACCGCGTTTACCGGCAATACCGGCGTAGGAAAAAGCAGTATGCTCAACAGGCTTTGTCCGGAGCTGGAGCTTGCTACCGGCGCGGTTTCCGAAAAGCTGGGAAGAGGACGCCATACTACCCGCCATGTGGAGCTGTATCAACTGGATGCAGATACCTTTGTGGCAGATACGCCGGGATTCTCTTCTTTTGATACAGATCAAATGGAGATCCTGCTCAAAGAAAATCTTCAGTATGCGTTTGCGGATTTTGCGGACCGTTTGGGGCAATGTCAATTCCATGACTGCTCCCATCGGGCGGAGCCGGGATGTGCGGTCCGGGCTGCGGTGCAGGCGGGGGAGATCGAAAAGACCCGCTATGACAGCTATCTGAAGCTGTATGAAAAATCCAGTCAGATCAAGCTTTGGGAATTGAAATAAAAGTCGGGGCTGCCGTTCTAATCTGAACGGCAGCCCCGGTTTTTGTGTATTTACAGGTGCAGGACCCGGTCTTTGATTTCCTGGGTTCGGCCCTGATTCCAGTATTGTGTGCCGATATAGCCGCAGGTACGGCGGGCAACATTCATTTTGCTCTGATCGGTATTTCCGCATTGGGGACACATCCAAACCAGCTTTCCGTCATCCTCCTGAATTTGGATCTCGCCGTCATAGCCACATTCGTGACAGTAATCACTTTTGGTGTTCAGCTCCGCGTACATGATGTTATCGTAGATGAACTTCATGACCTCCAGAACGGCATCGATGTTTTGCTGCATATCCGGCACTTCCACATAGCTGATCGCGCCGCCGGGAGAAAGCTGCTGGAACTCGGCTTCAAATGCCAGCTTTGTAAAGGCATCGATCTGCTCGGAAACATGAACGTGATAGGAGTTGGTGATATAGCTCTTGTCGGTAATGCCGGGGATCATGCCAAAGCGGCTTTGCAGGCATTTTGCAAACTTGTAGGTGGTGGATTCCAAGGGTGTGCCGTAGAGGGAGAAGTGAATATTGTGCGCTGCCTTCCAGGTGGCACAGGCGTCGTTCATGTGCTGCATAACCTGCAGGGCAAAAGGCTTTGCCTGTTCGTCAGTATGGGAACGGCCGGTCATATACTTGACACACTCGTACAGTCCGGCGTAGCCCAGAGAGATGGTGGAGTAGCCGCCGTACAGGAGCTTGTCAATAGGCTCACCCTTTGGAAGCCGTGCCAAAGCACCGTGCTGCCACAGGATCGGTGCGGCGTCGGAAAGTGTACCCTTCAGCCGCTCGTGACGGCACAGCAAAGCCTGATGGCACAGCTCCAACCGCTCATCAAAGATCTTCCAGAATTTATCCATATCCTTTCCGGAGGACAGTGCTACATCCACCAAATTGATGGTAACCACACCCTGATTAAAGCGGCCGTAGTACTTGGGCTTTCCGTTTTCGTCCACATAGGGGGTCAGGAAGGAACGGCAGCCCATACAGGTATAACAGTGACCGTCCCCGTTGGAGTCGATCTTCAGCTCCAGCATTTTCTTTTCGCTGATATAGTCTGGGACCATCCGTTTGGCGGTACACTGGGCGGCAAGGCGGGTCAGATACCAGTAGGGGGCATCCTCTGTGATGTTGTCTTCCTCCAGTACATAGATCAGCTTGGGGAAGGCGGGAGTGATCCAAACACCCTTTTCGTTCTTTACACCCTGATACCGCTGACGAAGCATTTCCTCAATGATCAGGGCGAGGTCCTTCTTCTCCTGCTCGTTCCGGGCTTCGTTCAGGTACATAAATACCGTGATGAAGGGGGCTTGTCCGTTGGTGGTCATCAGGGTGACCACCTGATACTGAATGGTTTGCACGCCCCGGCTGATCTCCTCCTGCAGCCGGTCTTCCGTGATTTTGCTGACCGCTTGCTCATCAGTCACACCCGCAAGGGACAGCTCCTGAACTACGGTTTTGCGAATCCGCTCCCGGCTGATCTGCACAAAGGGAGCAAGATGAGTCAGACTGATGGACTGACCGCCATACTGGTTGGAGGCGACCTGAGCAATGATTTGGGTAGCGATGTTACAGGCGGTGGAGAAGGAGTGCGGCTTCTCGATCAGCGTTCCGGAAATGACTGTGCCGTTTTGCAGCATATCTTCCAGATTGACCAAATCACAGTTGTGCATATGCTGGGCATAGTAATCGGAATCGTGGAAGTGAATAATGCCTGCATTGTGGGCATCCACAATGGGCTTAGGCAGCAGAATGCGGCTGGTGATGTCCTTGGAGACCTCGCCTGCCATATAATCCCGCTGAACAGCGTTGATGGTGGGGTTCTTGTTGGCGTTTTCCTGCTTGACCTCTTCGTTATTACATTCGATCAGGCTTAGAATCCGGTCGTCGGTGGTGTTGGACTGACGCATCAGGCTGTGGGTGTAGCGGTAGGTGATGTAACACTTGGCGACTTCAAAAGCACCGTGCGCCATGATGGCTTTCTCTACCAAGTCCTGAATTTCCTCCACAGAGGGGCTGCGGCCCATCTCCTCGCAGCTGAGCTGCACGCTTTGGGCAATCCGTTCGATCTGCAGAGGTGTCATACGGACGTTTTCCTCTACCGCTTCATTGGCTTTGGTAATGGCGGTGATGATCTTGCCGAGGTCAAAGACCGCTTCTGCACCGTTTCTTTTGATGATTTTCATATAAGAATCTCCTTTTGGGGAATAAGATCGTGCAGGACCTATTATACTATATATTGTGGTTTTTTCAAGAGCAAATCACAAAATAACGGAAATTTTTTCGAATTTGCTTTGAAAATGCAGATATTGCCCATCTGCTTGGAGTATTTGACAATGGGTACAAACTGCGATATAATTGCAAAGATCGCGTAAATACAAAAAGGGAGGCTGATTGCTATGAAAGAAGCTTTTGGAGTTTTGCCCTCAGGAGAGCAGGCGTTTTTGTATACGATCCGCTGCGGAGCAATCAGCGCGCAAATTTCGGATTTTGGCGCGACCTTGGTACGGCTCTATGTTCCGGACCGGGCGGGAAAGCTGGCGGATGTGGTTCTTGGGTTTTCCAATGTGAACAGTTACCGGACCAGTACGATCTATTTGGGGTCTACAGTAGGACGCAATTCCAATCGAATCGCCGGCGCGACCTTCCTTTTAGGGGACAAGCAGGTCCGGCTGAAAGCCAATGACAACGGAAACAGTCTGCACAGCGGACCGGACAGCTATGCATTCCGGCTGTGGCAGGTGGAAAGCTGGGAGGAATCTTCCATTACCTTCAGACTTGAAAGTCCCAATGGGGATCAGGGCTTCCCCGGTAATGCGCAGATCCGCGTCACTTATACGCTGGAGTCAGGGGGCGCGCTGTGTCTGACATACGATGCAGTATGCGATCAGGATACAGTATTTAATATGACAAACCATGCCTATTTTAATCTGGCAGGTCACGATCATCCGCAATCGGCAATGGATCAGGTTTTAACAATACCGGCGCGGTCTTTTATTGTTTCCGATGCATATACCGTCCCTACCGGTGAGCTGCGCAGTGTGGTGAACACACCTCTGGATTTCCGTGCGCCCAAGCCCATCGGCAGCAGGGTGGATGAAGATTATGAAACGCTGAAGCTCCAGCGGGGCTATGATCATACCTTTGAGGTATTTACAGAACCGGCGGCGATTATGACAGACCCTGTATCCGGACGCACAATGGCTGTCGTTACAGACTGTCCGGGGATCCATCTGTATTCCGGCAACTATCTCAACAACGAGGCGGGAAAGGATGGCGTGACCTACAGCAGACGCAGCGGTGTGTGTCTGGAGACCCAGTTCTGGCCTGATGCGGTGCATCATCCCCAGTGGCTTCAGCCGGTTTTTAAGGCAGGGGAGCGTTATCGTAGCCGGACAAGATATATTTTCAGCTGCAGTACCGTATAATGAAGGGCGTGCCAACCGGCACGCCCTTTAGAACGTTCAAAAAGCCTCCAATTGTCAAAACGGTATGTCAGTCGCGCTGCGCAGATAATTAGAAAGTCGAACATTGCACACCCTGCAAAAGGGTGCATAAACTGTCCTATAAGCATTTGCTTATTCCCAAATCTATATCGGGAGGTATTACCATGTCTGAGAGTTGTCAGCAGAGCGTACACTGCAGCTGTGACGATCTGCGGGAAGCATTATCCATTCACACCCGAAAAATCACAGACAGCTGCCGGGATAAAGATTGCATTGAAGATCTGCGGGTCTATTTAACTGCCGGATCCCAGGCAGTTCTGGAGGTGAGCGCAGGGGCGAAGGTCCGCTGCGCGGAGCTGCTTTATACGTATATTGATGTAGAGCCGGTGGCCTTTGACCGGAATCGCTATTGTATCGATGTGACCTTCTATTATCGGATTTTGGCAGATGCCATCGTGGGCAATGCCCGTCCCGCAGCGTTGTACGGTCTGGCGGTATTTTCTAAGCGGGCAGTACTGTGTGGAGAAGACAGCAGAGCCCACATCTTTACCAGCAGCACCCGAATCTGTGAGCCCGACGGCGTAACCCGGATGAGCTCCAACCGTCCCACGGCGGTGGTGGAGGTCACGGACACCAATTCGCAAAATAGAAAAACCAACCCATATCCAGAAGTATGTCCTATTAAGCGATAAAGGCGTTTTGACGCCTCATATAGTCAGTTTTGCGATGAAAAAGCCACGGGAGAACCCGTGGCTAAAATATTTATTTGGCGTATGGTTTATACGAGTGTCGCCCACATATATCGAGTGTCACCGCCTCCATTTTTACCTGCCCAAATGCACACATAAGCTTTGTAGGTTTTGGTGGAAGATCCCTGGAAGGATACGTATGAGCAATGATACCAATCGTCATACACAAGCATAGTATCATGATCTTCATACAAATAAGTTGTAATCCATGTTAATGAATTGTCACTATTGACTTCGTACAGCTCGATGGATAGAACGCCAATTTCGTCCATATCATTGGTTCCTATTACCTCATACCATATTTGATATTGGCCACTTCCTGTATGGCAGATATATGTGTTGTATGCAGACAAGTACTTGCTAGCATAGGGTTGAATTTCTTCAACGGATGCTGCCATTGCGGAATACGGTACAACGAGAGCAACTATAAGGATGATAGCAATTAGTTTAAATAGAATAACTTTGCCTTGCGATTTCATGAGAATCAACCTTTCTCTATAGAATCAATCATAGTTTTGATTTCCGAGAGAGTAAAGGAGCCAGCAATGTAGCACTCGCAGTTTTTATGGATCCAAACAACTTGGAGTTGGCCTTCATTTTCAAAAATGTAATAATCAATCCCTGCACATTGGTATACCTCAATTAAGGATTCGCTTTGTTCCACTTGCAAGGAGCGGTTATCTAGATAGTCAGCAATTCTAATTTTAATTACATCTTCGCCATATTCATATTTTGCCATAAATAATCTTTGTGCTGGCGTTTCGGTGATTCGCAAATCACTTTCGGTATAGCCGCCGGGCATCCAGGTGGGTACAAGTGCTGTTGTGATACCACGCTTATCCAAAGCCTCTTGAAGTGATGCACATGGATTAACATGATCTGGACTAGGAGCATTGGTCTCATCCATTTGCCCAGCATATCCAAAATGGAATGTCTCCTGCGTCCACTTAGCGATAATTGCAAAGAGATCAAAGTCTAAAGCACTTGCAGTAATGGAATTACCAATAACCAGAATGCATATTGCAGCTACAGCTGCCACAAGGCCCCGTTTCCAACGTCCACTGCTGCTCCGCTTGCGCGCAACAGGAACGCTCTCAGAAATGTAAGGAGTTTCATTTTCCGTGTGGTAGTTTTGCTTGAAGGATTCCAGTGCTTCCACTGGGAGCTTTCCTCCATTTTGTTCTTTTCTTCGTTTGGCAAGCACCTCCATCACATAGAAAATTTCTTCTGTGTCGGATTCTTCGCCCATTGGTTTTGAAGCATCCTCCCGCAAGAATGCCTGGAGATCTTTTGTGCTCATGGCATCATACCGGCTGAACTGTTCGGCCTTGCGGTCTTGCATATTGGGCATTTTTGTTCCTCCTTTCGAGGGTATATGTAATAAAATGGTCTTTTTGCGACATTATAGTTTAATCTTTTTCTGTAAAACCTTTTTGGCTCTTTCAACCCGCTTTCTGCAAGTACCAACCGTGATACCACGAAGCTGGGCCATTTCCAAATAAGACAGGCCGTCCAGAGCAACCTCTTTCAAGAGCCTAAACTCTTCCGAATCAGCAATATCATCATATAGAATCTCCACGCCGATCCGATCATCGGATACAGAGATGTCATTGATGTTGGAGGCAAAGTATTCCAGCAGAATTCGCCGCGCAATATTCTGACTCCGCTTTGTGTTAGAAAGAACATTCTTCAGTGTGTTCACAAGCCAGCCTTCCGGATTTGGACTTTCACATAATGCCTCCGGTTTCTGGCAGGCAATAATGAAGGTGTCCTGGACGGCCTCTTCCGCTAAAGCGTCGCTGGAAAGAGAGCTTCGGGCATATTCAAATAACATGGAATACATTTGCAGGTACAGACGATCTATTTCTTTGCTATACCGTGCGTTCATTTTGGGAATCTCCCTTTAAAATATTTATAATTTACGAAAATCTGTGTCGTATTTAGGGGTGTTCATTACATACCCACATAAATCAGCCCTAGTAATTGAAAAGGGGGACAGCAGATGGATCTTACAATTATTGGAAAACGAATAAAAATGGCAAGAGAGGCTGCACAAATCACACAGGAAGAACTGGCCGAGGCGGTCGGATGTACGGCAAAACATATTGGTGCTATTGAAAGAGGTATCAAGACGCCTCGCCTAGACACCTTTATCATCATAGCAAATACGACCGGTGTATCGGCAGACTATTTGCTGCAGGACCTCCTAAATAAGCCAATAGATACCCTTGCCGGTGAGTTTTCTGCAGCGGCAGCACCCTTATCACCTGAAATACAGAGGCGCATATTAAGAGCACTTCGGGCGTTTTCCCAGAGCGATACATAATATGGTTATTATGCAGCGGTTTTTCTGGCCGCTGCATTTTTTCTTAAAGCCGAAGTTTTTGTATTTTCCAACAAAATTCGTGGGATTATGACAAAGCCAACATGCTATTATCGTCTCGCAGATAACCTTTACACCATCTTTCCGATTGCGTCCGGGGCAAAAAGAGAGATAGGCCCATCTGCAGAAAGGACGATACATAATGAAAACTGTTCAAACCATATTGGGGCAGTTAACGGATCCTAAGACAATCATGGCAGAAATCCGTGAAACCCTCAGAACGATTGATCCGGAGTTCTTTGATGCCGAAGTCAAGTATTTGTCAGCAGCTTCTAATTTGGAGAAAGAGCTGGGAAACAGCATTACGCCATCTGTTGGCGAATTCCTGGCAGCGAAGGAAGAGGAATTTGCTTCCGAAATCATCTATATTGGCTGGCAGGGATTCCAGCTTAACATGGATATCTTCCATGCACCCATCAACGCCATAATGCTGCGAGGTGATTATGAGGAATTGCACCGAGAAAGGCGTCTTGGAACGCTGCCAATGGCAAAGAAAGCCCGAAACACAATTAATGCCTTCTATGAGGTGCTGCGGGAGAAATACAGAGACAAACTGGATTTAACAGAGGATATAACCGGATTTTACAGTTATCTTCAGACCGCCGGGTATAAAATCGCGCATTATTTTGGCTTTCGGCTTGCGGATCAGTTCCTTCCCTATGTTATTCCGGGCTATGTCGACGACAGTGTAAATACCGGGTACTACAGAAGAACGCTGCAGGAGTATCTTGATATTGATATAGACCGCTTAGAGAAATAGAACTTGGTAAACAAAACACGTTTTATTTATCAGCCAAACGCTCTGCCATATTGAGCAATGCAGCAAGATCCTCAGAAGAAAGTTGTTTTGCAAAATCTCTTAATTTGCATATAGATTGAGGATCCTCTATGCCTGCGTCAAAAAATTCAACTGGTGTTACGCCAAGATATTCGCAGATGTATAAGAATTCAGAAAAAGAAGGAAGTGATTTACCGGAAGAAATGCTTTGAATATAACTCTTGCTATGTCCCAGATCTGTACTCATCCTGTACTCAGAAACACCTTTCTTTATACGAAGCTGGGATATACGACTTCTAACAAATGCTTCATCCATAGCTATACCACCTTTCCTTTTTATTGTACACAAATTTAATCGGTAATAATAACGAATAAACTACCGATTTCACTTGATTATTACCGATGTAGGCGGTATAATAAAAGGAAGACAGAGAAACCAAACGGCAATCAGATACAAAAAAAGCATCTCTTCCCGTTTATTGGGAAGAGATGCTTTTTTGCGTAGAACTACTCCTTCTAAACGAAAACCGCCAAAACCTATTGCAAAACAATAGGCTTTGACGATTTTCTGACAATATTTTTGACCACAATCATATATGCTACTGATAGAGCAGTTCCAGTTGGTCTCTTTTTCGTTCCATTGATGAATGGACATAAGTGTTTAATGTGATAGATGCATCTGTATGGCCAAGGAGCTCACTGAGTGTTTTTACATCTATACCGGCTTCAATGCATCGTGTTGCGAAGGTGTGTCTTAACGCATGGTAGTTGATTGCCTGGATCCCAGCCGTTCTTAACAATTTATGGTACCGGTAATCAAACGTCCGGGGGCTTACAAATCCCGCGCGTGAGGAAGCCACGAAAGAAGAACGCTGCTTATCGCGGACCTGTTTTAACACCGGAACAAGCCAGGAGCATATGGGAATATCTCTGAACGATGCAATCGTTTTAGGTGGTGCAATAACCAGTGTAGACCGCGCCATATTTTCCCCTGTTCCGGAAACCCTGGATACTGTTTTGCGGACACGAATCAGACGGTTTTCTAAATCAATATCCTCCCACTCCAAGGCACAGATCTCCCCAATGCGCAGACCCGCATAAAGCGATAATAAAACGCATACTTTTGTCTCATTGACCTGTGTCAAGCACATATTTACAAGTAATTTCTGCTCATCTTGTGTCAAAACAGGCAGTTCCTTTGCAATGGGTTGCGGTTTGCTGATCTTACTTCGCAGGGGAATACACATCCGATTTTCAGCTGCATAAGCCATCACGGCTTTCATAACAAGCGTAATGCTGCGCACATAAGTTGGAGATAACCCACCCTTTCCGTCTACTCGTCCAGACATCAATTTTGTTGCCAGAAAAGCATTGATATCTGTTCCGGTAATCTGATCAATATGTTGATTACCAAAGACCGGAAGAATATGAGTATTGAGCAAATTCTCATAGCGATATACAGAAGCACCTTTTAAGCTCAGCTGCGAATCCTTTAACCATAAACAAGCAGCTTCACGAAAGCTATAGTATTCCTTAACAGAAACTAATCCGGCAGCAAGATTTTGCTGTCTAAGCTGCAGTTTTGCTTTTACCTCACGGTAAGTATTCGCATAGAGGGACCCGTAGACCGTTTTGCCGTTGACATCAATTCCTTTTTTATACCGGGCCTCCCATCTGCCATCTTTTCTTTTGTGAATGTTTTCTCCTCGTTTTGGCATCGCATTATACTCCTCTCTTTGATTAGGGTCAATGACCCTGTTTAGGACCACAAACAGGCTGGATGCTTACAAAATTCATATCCGGATGTTGAAAATTCCATTCGACATACATTTAATATTGTTAAAATTCCACAAAATCCTTGATACGACTGCGTTTTTCGTTGACATCGACGCGTGAAAAGTGGTATGATAGCGATGAAAAAGTGGGAGCTACCAATGTCTTAGAAGGAGTAGTTCTACGCAACTCCCAGAATCAGATCTTCTCACTTTATTATTTCCATATTCGCACCATTCTTATTCCCAACGAAAAAGTTATGCAATTCTTTGCTTAAACGCCACTAAGAAATCATTCGTATCCATAAAGGAATTTTGGAATGAACCCTGAACTTGATACCTTCACCAACGTGCTGCTGGCAATCGTGATTGCTTTCTTTGCAGTTGTGTTGTTAGTAGGCTTGACAATAAAAATTAATGACTTCCGCCGCAATCTCGATTACCTCAATAGAGAAATTGCACGCACCGAGGGTGCAGAACACGAACATTGGAAGCGCGAGAAGCGGCACCTTTGGTTATCACTTCTGCCGTTTTATCGCAGATAGAGGAGACTCAAATGAAAAGCAGATTGAAAAAGATATTGAACGCTTTAACAACCATCATTGTTGTAATGGTCGTAATTCTGGCCATCATGCTTGTTGGTGTCAGGCTGTTCGGTCTGCAAGTTTACTCCGTACTTTCCGGATCTATGGAGCCTGAGTATCCAGTAGGTTCCCTGATCTATGTCAAGAAAGTTGACTATAAAGAACTCAAGGCTGGAGATCCCATCACTTACCTGCTTGACGAGGACACGGTTGTTACCCACCGCATCATCGAAGTTCTGATCGACGAGGATGATCCCAATACTATCCGGTATTTCACGCAGGGCGACGCAAACGGCATCCCGGATGCCAAGTCCGTACATTATAAAAACATCATCGGAACTCCGGTGTTCACGATCCCTTATATGGGTTATGTATCGAATTACATTCAAAACCCACCCGGCATGTATATCGCCATTTCTGCAGGCGCAATTTTGCTGATGCTTGTATTCCTTCCGGATCTGTTTTCGGACGACAAGAAAAAGCAGCCTGCACAGGAGAAGGAAGAACCTTCTCACCATTCCTGAGGGCAATGCCGCAAGGCTCCCTATATATTTTAAGGAGGTTTTCTTATGAAAACAAAAAACAAAGCTTTGCTCCTGGCACTCTGTGCGGTATTGCTTGTTGCCGCATCCGTGCTTGGAACACTGGCCTACCTGACCTCTACAGATACTGTAGAGAACACATTCTCTGTTGGCTCCGTTTCCATTACCCTGGATGAACAAAACGTTGACGGTAAGGATGCAGAGGGAAAGGATAACAGCGATGTCATTCGCGACAAGGCAAACAGCTATAAGCTGTTGCCCGGCCACCAATACGACAAGGATCCTATCGTTCATGTTGATTCCAACAGCGAGGATTGCTATCTGTTCGTTATCGTGAAGAACGAGATTGCTGACATTGAATCTGACGCTACTGGAGATAAGACCGTAGCTGTTCAGATGACGAATGATTATGGTTGGAGTAAGGTCGGAGAAACTGAAGATGGTGCCCTTTATGTTTATGGCACTGTTGAAGCTCCCGGCGTCGTTAAAGCCGGTGAAGACAAAACCGTATTTACAACCTTCAAAATCAAAGGTTCCGTTACAAACACTGAACTTGCCAACTATATAGGCAAGACTATCACTGTAACTGCCTATGCTGTTCAGATGGACGGTTTTGAAACTGAAACTGCAGCCAACATCTGGAACACTGTTTTTAACGCACCTGCTTTGCAGGGTTAATCATCCATTTTGTTTTCATCAGATTTAGATAAAATCACAATAATCTGTTGAAATAACCACAAATTTTGAAGAAAGGAGGATACTCAAATGAAAAAAGGAAAATATGAGGCACCTCGTGCGCCCAAGCTTCATAACTCGAAGAAGGGACTTGCTTTGCTTCTCTCCCTCGTGCTTGTGATCGGTTGCGTTGCCGGCGGTACTTTAGCCTGGCTGACTGATACTACTGATCCCGTCACCAACACATTTACCATTGGCGATATTGATTTGACATTGAAGGAATCTCCTTACACCAACGGCAAATACGAATCCCCCGCAGAAAATGTGAATAACAGCTATCCCCTGATCCCCGGCAATACATATGTTAAAGATCCAGTCGTAACCGTTACTAAAAATAGCGAGGCTTGCTATCTGTTCGTGAAGGTTGCGAAGGTCAACAATCCTGATATTTATCTGGACTACACACTGACTCTTACCGAAGACAAAGGCTGGCATTTGGTAGAAGGCGAGACAGATGTGTATTATCGCGAAGTTGCAAAATCCGACGCTGATCAGTCTTGGAATTTGCTTGACAAGGATACCATTACCGTAAGGACCACTGTAGTTAAGGCTGGAACCGACATCACTGGAACCACTAACGTGGCAATGCCTGCTGCGGGCAGTGAGCCTAATCTGACCTTCACTGCATATGCTGTGCAGCAAGCTAATTTGACAGTCGAGGATGCATGGGACTTGGTCAACGATTGATAATGCGTGGGCTTAATTACCAAAAACTATTTCAAATGCTAACTCTATCTACGAAAGGATAAACGACCATGAAGAAGAAAATTCTTGCTATGTGTCTGTGCGTCGCTATGCTGGCCATCGCTATTGTTGGCGGCACCCTGGCATACTTCACCGACACCGACACTCAGACTAACGTATTCACCAACGGAAACATCGAGATTCAGCTGAACGAGGTGTTCCCCGAAAATGAGCTGATCCCTGGCGAAAAGAATGCTCTGCAGAAGGAAGTTACTGTTCAGAACATCGGCAGCGAAGATGCCTATATGTGGATCGAACTGTGGATCCCTGCTGACCTGGATACCCCCGGCAACGCATCTCTGAACGATCTGCACTTCAACCCCTTTGACACTTACGAAGATGCTGATGGTAATGAGTATGTTATGCGCGGTTCCGAGGCAAAGGCTCTGGGCTACACTCTGAAGTACGAAACTGTCGAGGTTGATCTGGGTTCCAAGGATATCGATGGCATTACCTACAATGGCTATCGCGAATATATCAAGAACGACACCCCCAAGGCTACCAACGAGTCTACTGCAGCTCTGTTGGCTCGTGTTTTCATGGACAAGGATGTCGCACAGTGTACCGAGGGCCACACTGATTGCCTGGTTCTGAAGGATGGTGCTCACTACACCGGTTCATGGGAAATCATCGTAAACGCTTATGGTATTCAGGCCGCAGGCTTTGAAACCATCGAAGAAGCTATCGCAGCTTATAACGAGTAAGCCCCCCTCTTTTCGGCCTGCCCCCCTTTTTTGTTCGGTCTTGTGGGGGGCAGGCTATATGAGAGTACCCGAAGGCAACCCCTTCGGATATTCTCATATGGCTCAATCCGATTCAAAGGCCATAAAAGCAAAAATAACACTACTTACCTGCAAAGCATAGCAAACTATGAACACATTAATTGACTTAACCGGAAAACGTTTTGGAAAGCTCGTTGTGCGTGAGAAACTTCCTCCTCGGGAGGATAGTCGCACACGGTGGCTCTGTGATTGCGACTGTGGTAACAGTTGTATCGCATACTCCTACGCGCTTCGAAAGAAAAACCAGACCAGCTGCGGTTGCGGAAAAATTAAAGATATTGTCGGTAATCGTTTTGGACATCTTGTCGTTCTGAAGCGTTCAAACCAGTATATCGACACCGCAGATCGTGGCAAAAAGTATCTGTGGGAATGCCAGTGTGACTGCGGACAAACCGTGTACCGGCTGTCTGAAAAACTGCGCGAAGATGTTAATTGCTCGTGTAAATCCTGTATGGAAAAATCTGCAGTAAATGCCATGGTAAACAATGCAGGCTTTATTGAAGGAACTCAGCTGAGCAAACTGGCTCGCAGCTCACCGAATGTCAACAGTACAAGCGGCATTCGTGGCGTATTCTTTAACCGGCGCTCCGGCAAATGGAGAGCTACGATTAAGTTTCAAGGTAAACACCATTACCTTGGTGAGTATGTAAAAATTGAGGAAGCTATTAAAGCAAGACAACGTGCGGAAGAGCAATACTTTGCTCCCCTGCTTGAAAAGTATAAATAGCAAATTATTTCGTAGAGGTGGATCTAATGAAGAAAAAAGTGTGTGTGATAGCTCTATTGGTTATCAGCCTGGCAATTGCGGCTTATGGCACTTCTGCGTATTTTACGCATGAACAAACCGCAACTAATGTAATAACCTCTGGCAGCATCCAGATAGAACTGCAGGAATGGACAGATACCGGCAGCGGCCTGGTGCCATTTGAGGATGTGGAGGATGTGCTACCCGGCACAGAAGTCTCAAAAATCGTTCAGGTGAAGAACATCGGCGGGCAGGCTGCATGGATCCGCGTATCTGCTGAAAAGGCCATTCATCTAGCCGAAGGTGTCAATGGCGATGTGGATCTTTCCCTAATTTCCTACGACCTAAATACGGAATTTTGGACTGAAAATGATGGTTTTTACTATTATAACACCATTCTTCAGCCAAATGAAGTAACGGAGCCATTGTTTACGAAAGTTATTTTCTCCGCAACGATGAGCAACATGTATCAAAACAGCAAGGCAGTTATTGATGTAACTGCGCAGGCTACACAGGTAGCCAACAATGGCACCAGTGCACTAGATGCTGCCGGCTGGCCTGAAGGCTAAGAGAGGAGGTAACCACAATGAAACATGGAATAAAGAAAAGAATTCTATCTCTTGTGCTTTGTATTAGCATGGTCCTGCCGATGGCCGCAGTACCGATGCCTGTTTATTCGGTAGAAAGCGAAGAAAGCATCGCGCCTCTTACAAATCCGTTCACACCGGAAACAATCGTTACGCTCCCCGACGGTACCACAACAAGAAGCCAAAGCTACCGAATTCCCTCTATGGTTACACTGGCAGATGGCACTATCGTTGCCGCTGCTGACATCCGTTGGAATACCACCTTCGATGGCGGTGGTCTGGATACCTTGGTGGCCCGCTCTACCGACGGCGGCGCTACTTGGACCTACAAAGTGGCTAACTATTTGGATGATAACGGTAATGTATATAACGGCAGCCAATCTACCGCGTTCCTTGATCCCTCTTTGGTCGTAGCGGCAGACGGCAAGACCGTTTATATGCTGGTTGACCTTTATCCCTATGGTGTTGCGCTTAACGGAAGTGGGCACACGAATCCTTCCAACGATGTCGGCTTTGATAGCGAAGGTAACTTGCTGCTTAAGAAGGACGGCGAGGATGGCTACAACTATTACCTGAAGAATGGCATGATCCATACCTCCAATCATGAAGAAGTGAAAGGCTATACTGTTGACCCATACTTCAATATTGTTGGAGAAGACGGAACTGATTCCAACCTGTTTTTTGAAAAATCTCCCTTTAAGGTAGTCCGCACCGGATATCTGTACCTGACTTCTTCTACTGATGGTGGTGCAAACTGGTCTGCTCCCACCTTGTTGAATAACATTAAGACCAACTCCGAACAGGCTTGTCTGGTTGCTCCTGGCAGCAGTATTACTACCAGTGATGGCACTATGATCTTTCCGGTGTATTCCTTCCATGGTGACAATGCTCCGGAGGGGAATACTCAGCGCTTAAGCTTCATTTATTCCACCGATGGTGTGAACTGGATCAGAACTGCAGAATTAAACGCAGCAACAGCAGGCACGAAAGATGAAAACTGGGCATCCGAAGCCGTTGTAGTGGAGTTGCAGGACGGCACGCTCCGTTTCTTCATTCGTAACGGTTCCCAGCGTCTGCAGTATGTGGACTATACTATGGGTTCAGGTTGGGGCACGGTTGTCACAATGGACAATGTCAAGACCAACTCCAACACCCAAATTTCTGCCATCACTTACTCCCGCACTGTAAACGGCGAGCAAGTGATACTGGTTTCTTGCCCCACCGGCCCCGACAGAAATGGCTCTAACTCGTCCAGTGCAGGAGAGCGTAAGAACGGTAGCATTTTTGTGTTCACTGTGAATGCGACAGGCAAGATGACCTTGAAGAACACCCTGATTGTCAATGATAATGACCATCAGTTTATGTACTCTTGTCTGACGGAGCGTGCAGATGGTTCTGTTGCCATTCTTTATGAAGAGCAGGAGCACGGCTGGGGTGTCAGCGGTGGCAATGGTGAAAGCTATACTCCTAATGAAGTAACCACATACTACACCATGGACGGCAAGAGCTTTACGGCTGATGAGTTGGGCGTATATCCTGATCTGGATGAGATGACCAAGGTTATGCTGAAGGAAGGCGTGACCCAGGTGACGCTGCATCAGAATCCTGCGGATAGCAGCGCCGGCACTGTTTCTGCTACGGCGGATGAGCTGGACGGCGTGTACCTGGTGGATAGTTGGTACATCGATGAAACTACCGGCGAAAAGTGGTACCTGCTGAAGGATTCTGCTTCTCATAGCTGGCCAGAGGAACAAGTCGAATATCGCTATGTTTCTGCCAGTGTGCTGGAAGAGACGGACCAGGGTTTGTCTGCACCTATTATAGACTTTACTAATGCAGCTCCGATTTTTGAAGCACCTGCTGTGACACCTTATGCTGCACGGCGA
>JAFSDV010000022.1 GCA_017436035.1 Oscillospiraceae bacterium
CTGAAAACCCATAGCGGTGCAAAGAAGAGATTCAACCTGACCAAGTCCGGTAAGGTTAAGAGAGCCCGCGCTTACAAGAGCCATATCCTCACCAAGAAGGACACCAAGCGTACCCGTCGTCTGCGCACCACTGCTTACGCTGACGTGACCAACACTGCGACAGTCAAAAAGCTGATCCCGTACAAATAAGCGATAGGAGGATATTGAGAAATGGCAAGAGTCAAAGGCGCAATGATGACGCGCAAAAGAAGAAATGCTACCCTGAAGCTGGCCAAGGGCTACTGGGGTTCTAAGTCTAAGCACTTTAAGATGGCCAAGCAGCAGGTTATGAAGTCCGGCAACTATGCGTTTGTCGGTCGTAAGCTGAAGAAGCGTGACTACCGCAGACTGTGGATCACCCGTCTGAGCGCTGCTGTAAAGCCCTACGGTCTGAACTATTCCACCTTCATGAATGGTGTGAAGAAGGCCGGCATCGAAATGAACCGCAAGAGCCTGTCCGAGATGGCAATTCAGGACAGCGCTGCTTTCGCTGCTCTGGTTGAGAAGGCTAAGGCTGCTCTGTAAGGATTTATAAAAGGCTCTGCTGTCCGGCAGAGCCTTTTCCCATATACAAACCGTGGAGGACCTGAATATGATCTGTCAACAACATTACTTAAAAGATTACTTTCCCATATTAGGGGCTGACGGCTGCAACCCGGTTTTGGACGTATATCTCCCCCATACTCCGCCGGATCTGGAACGGGAAAACGAGAAGCGGCCCTGTATTTTGATTTGCCCGGGCGGCGCGTATCGGCGCATCTGTCCGCGGGAAGGTGAACCAATCGCCCTGAATTTCCTGCCCCAAGGCTTTCATGTATTTGTTTTGACCTATTCCACCGCGCCCCACTGTTTCCCTACCCAGCTGCGGCAGGTGGCTGCTGCGCTGGAGCTGATCCGCAAAAACGCAGAAAGCTGGGGCTGCGACCTGTCCCGCATGACCCTGATGGGCTTTTCTGCCGGCGGCCATCTGGCTGCCCACTACAGCAACTGCTATGACTGCCCCGAAGTACGGGCTGTTTTCCCGGACAGCCTTCCTGTGCAGGCCTGTATTTTAGGCTATCCTGTGATCACCGGTGAGCCTGCCTACGGACACGAAAACAGCTTTGAAAATTTATCCGGTCACACACCTGTTACCCAAGAAGATCGGGAACGCTTTTCTTTAGAGCGTCATGTGACTGAAAAAACACCGCCCACCTTCCTGTGGCATACCGCAGCGGACGCACTTGTCCCTGTAGAAAACAGCCTGCTGTACGCCGCCGCGTTGTCTAAAAACAACATTCCCTTTGAGCTGCATGTATACCCTTACGGATCTCACGGTCGGGCAACCGCAGATGAACAGACCTGCAACGAGCTGGATGCAAAAACCGCTCATGCCCACGCCTGGATCGAAGGGGCTCAGAAATGGCTGAAGCTGGTGCTGTAAATTTAAGTCTCAGACAGTCGGAAACACCTGTTCCGACAGCCTATTGCTGTGCTGCAGCAAATCGATCGGTTGAACTTGGAAAGGTGGTGGCGAAATGGAGCTAAAGCACACAGCGGTGCGGTCCGGACGCCTGTCGTCTTTCCTGCGGGAGGAAATGGGGATGTCCAGCGGGCTGATGAACCGGCTGAAATGGCAGAACCGGCTGTTTGTCAACGGCGTTGCCCAACATACCGATTTTGCGGTACAGCCCGGTGACGTGATCTGCGTGCCGCTGGATGAACCCACGCCTCAATATCCTGCGGAATTTGACCCTGTTTCCGTCTTGTATGAGGACGAGCATCTGCTGGCGGTGGACAAGCCCGCAGGTATGCTGATTCATCCTTCCCGCAGCTGTCTGACGGGAACGCTGGCAAATAAGGTTTTAGGTTATTATCAGACCACCGGTCAAAGCTGTGCCTTTCATCCCATTACCCGCCTGGATCGGGATACCTTCGGCATCGTCCTTTTGGCAAAAAACGCCTATGTCCATGCCGCACTGACCCGCCTTCAGGCTGAAAGCGCATTGAAGAAAACCTATCATGCCCTGACCTGTGGCGGACCGGCAGAAAACCGGGGCACGATCGACGCGCCCATCGCAAGAAGACCGCTGCCCAGCCTTTTACGGTTCGTATCCCCAGACGGAAAGCCCTCTGTAACGGAATTTGAAGTCCTTTCCCGGCAGGGCGACCTGTGCAAACTGTCCCTGCACCCCATCACCGGACGCACCCATCAGATGCGGGTCCACTGCGCCTTTATGGGCTGGCCCATTTTGGGTGACCCCCAATATAACACCCCCGCATCTGCGGCAGTTTCAGAACAACTGGGTCTGTGCACGCAGCTGCTTTGCGCCAAGCGGCTGGACTTTCTTCACCCGGTCACAGGGCAAACGCTTGGACTGGAATCAGAAATGGATGCACTTCTATAATGGAACATCAGATGCCCCTGTTTCCTCTTGACAAAGATGAAAACAGGGGCTATACTTATAACAACAATTGAACACTTGCTCATATATTGATATCCAAGGAGGCGTTGTTATGTCACAGGAGCATTGCGGCTGCGGCTGCCATAACCACCAACACACCCACCAACACAAAGAAAAACAGCTTGCCCCGCTGTTGCTGGGTTCTGTGCTGTTTATACTGGGCGCTGTGCTGGATCGGATGGCTTTACCGGGGCTGGCTGCATATATAGCAGCTTATTTGGTATTGGGCTGGCAGGTATTGTGTACCGCCGGCAAGAATCTGTTCAAGGGTCATATATTTGACGAAAACTTCTTAATGAGTCTGGCAACAGTTGGTGCGTTTGCCATTCAGGAATACCCGGAAGCGGTGGGCATTATGCTGTTCTACCGGATCGGTGAATATTTTGAAGAACAGGCTGTCGCCCGCAGCCGCAGCCAAATTATGGCGGCGGCAGACCTGCGCCCGGAAACGGTCCAACGGCTGCAGGAAAACCGGTTTGAAACCATACCGGCTGCATCAGCAGCCCCGGGCGACCTGCTTCTTGTCCGCCCAGGCGACCGTATCCCCCTGGACGGAACAGTGGTGTCTGGAGAAAGCCAAATCGACACCTCTCCCATCACCGGCGAGCCGCTGCCTGTATCCGTGACAGCTGGCAGCAGTGTGCTCTCCGGCTGTGTAAATACCACCGGGCAGCTGATCCTACAGGTCGAGAAGCCCTTGTCGGAATCTATGGTCACCCGGATTCTCCACGCTGTGGAAAACGCAGCGGCGGGAAAGCCTAAGATTGACCGTTTTATCACCCGCTTTTCCCGGATCTATACCCCGGCTGTGGTCACTGTCGCGGTCCTTACCGCCACACTTCCCCCGCTGATCACCGGAGATTGGAAATACTGGGTGTATACCGCCCTGTCGTTTTTGGTTATGAGCTGCCCCTGCGCGCTGGTTTTAAGTGTACCGCTGGCGTTTTTCTCCGGTATCGGAACCGGCAGCAAAAAAGGAATCCTGTTCAAAGACGGCGCAGCTATCGAAGCCCTCGCCGGGATCCGTGCAGTAGCTTTGGATAAAACAGGCACACTGACAAAGGGCGATTTTCAGGTTCAGAAGGTCACCGGTCCGGAGCATCTGTTGGAAGTTTGCGCTTCCTGTGAACAGCACTCCACCCATCCCATCGCTGTGAGCATTACCGCCGCCGCCCGGAAACAGGGCTTGGAACTGGCGCAGCCGGAAAGCTTGGAAGAGCTGCCGGGCTGCGGGATCCGGGGCGTTCTGCACGGAAGATCCGTTCTGTGCGGAAACAAAAAGCTCCTCACCCAATTTGGCGTGGATGTTCCGGAGCTGGAGGACACCGGCGTGTTGGTGGCGCAGGACGGTCACTATATGGGGCAGATCCTTGTAGCAGATACATTAAAACCTGATGGGACAAAAGCTGTAAATCGCTTAAAGGAACTGGGTCTTTTCACCGCCATCCTGACCGGCGACAGCCATGAAAACGCCCGGCACATCGGACAGCAGACAGGTATTTGCCAAATTTACGCCCGCTTGCTGCCGGAAGATAAACTGCGTGTTCTGCAAGCCCTTCGAAAAAAACAGGGCGCGGTACTGTTTGTTGGTGACGGTATTAACGATGCTCCGGTACTGGCAGGCGCGGACGTGGGCGCTGCTATGGGCAGCGGCGCGGACGCGGCAGTGGAGGCGGCGGATGTGGTCTATTTGACCAGTGATGCAGAGGCGATCCCCCAATCCATCCAAATTGCCCGACAAACCCGGCGTATTGCATGGCAGAACGTGGTGTTTGCCTTATTCGTTAAAGCTGCTGTAATGGTATTGGGACTGCTGGGCTTTGCTTCCATGTGGATGGCGGTTTTTGCAGATTCAGGAGTTGCAATGCTCTGTGTGCTTAACGCAGTCCGCCAGCTTTGGAAGAAATAGACAAGGGTATACTGCAAAATGCTCCAAAAGAAGCTGTGCAGGCAGTCCGCATTGAAACCGTACTATAAACGATACAACGGGCGGCCAATGTGTACTATGTTACTACACTGTACACATTGGCCGCCCGCACGGTCACACCTTCTGTAAATAAAAGGGGCGTTGCAACGCCCCTTTTTATATTGTTGATTATTGGTAACTCACAGGCTGTCTTGATTTGGCAACCACGGACACATAGGTGGAGCCCTCACCCATCACCAGGGGTGTCCCATCCTTTAAGGTGTATGTAAAAGAGCCCCGCAGCTCATCTCTGTGCCATACGATGGGGACGATCTGTCCGTCGCAGGCAAAATGACCCTCGCCTGTTCCGCTCAACTGGAAATAGGACCGGGAATAGGCAGAATCTCTGATAGACCACTGATCCGTATACAGAACCACCACATTGCGGAACTGGAGCTGCTCATTGGCACCGGCGTCCATCCAGGGCTTGCCGTACTGGGACGCTGCATACACGCCCTTTTCTGCATTGTAGGTCATGGTCGTAGTCTTTTTGCCCCGGTGGATCACTGTAATGGTTTCAGCACGCTCGCCGCTCAGCTCCGGTTTGTCCGTGAAGGTCAGACCGTGATTGTAACCGCCTTCATAGGTCTTCTCATATTTTTTCGCCTTTAAGCCCCGCAGAAGCTCTTCACCCTTGGTAAAGAGGGTGTGCTCCCAAGCGTAACCTGAATTGTAACGGTCCCGGTCCCGGAAGAAATAAGAACCGTTATGCTGTTCATTAATGTGCTCCCAGTTGGAGATGGTATCGCTGTTATCAGAATACTGTCCTTTCAGGGATGCCTCACTGCCGCCGCAATGGATCAGCACCGCGTCATGAGACAGGGCGATATTGTTGTAAAAGGTTCTGGCACTGCGCACCGGACCGATGGTCCCCACCTTGCTCAGATCGGAATAGATCGCCAGCAGGCGGGTAATGCCGCCCTCTGTTTCCAGCTCATAAATGATATCTGCCTGATTGATGCCGTACTGGGGCAGTGCTGCCTGAATATTGTTAATTACTACAGCTGTTGCCCGTCCCGTCCACGGTGCATCCAAGGGCTGACCGTTCAGAGGATGGCGGTACACCACCGGTGTTTCCGAGGAATCTTCAGAAGTACCGGTTGAATCGCCGGTGGAATCACCGGTGGAAGAGTCTGTAGAGGAACCGGTGGAATCGCCGGTGGAGGAGTCCGTAGAAGCGTCATCTGTCGAGCCGGTAGAAGACTGCTCCGACGTACCCGGATCCTGCTGTCCGGCACAGCCGGCAAGCATCAGCAATGCCAAAAGCAAACAAGCAATACGTTTCATAAAAGGGTCTTCCTTTCTGTTTGAGCTTTCTGCTATTGTAGCAAACAGCGGGAAACATTGCAACAGAAAACTTTGGTCTTCCTGATAATTCCAAATTGAAAAAGTACCGCCCGTGCCGACAAGCCCGGGCGGAAATTTTACGGCTTATATGCTTCAAAAATCGGGATCCACCCTTCAGCCAGCGCTCTCTGGTGCTCCGAAGGGTTTTTCAGTGTCCACGCTACGCCTTGTATGCCCCACAGCTTTCGAACCAGCGTATTGCCCAGCCGTTTCCGATCTGTAAATTTATAGGCAACAAAATCCGGTCGTGTCACAGCATTGAACAACTGACAGGTCAGGCAAAAGCGCAGCAGCCAAGGAACCGGTCCGCCCTTCTTTTTCAGAAAATTCTCTGCCAGCTGACCGCGAATAATATGGGGCGCGTGCTTTTTCAGCCAATACACACACCGGGGATCGAAGGACTCCACGCAGTATACACCTGGGTACTCCTTCAGCGCATCGCAAGCCGCCTGACACAGCGCGGCATAATTATTTCCGTGGGCCTTCAGCTCCACGATCAGGGGCGCGCTTCCGTTAAACAGCTCCAGCACCTGCTGAAGTGTTGGGATCGTTTCCCGGGTGCCTTCCAGCCGATAATTTTCCAGCTCAGACGCCGTCAGTTCTTCCACGGTTCCCTCCGCGCCGGTCGTTCGCTCCAGCTTATAATCATGGATCACAGCCAGTCCGCCGTCGCGCAGCAGATGCACATCCAGCTCGATGCCATAGCCAGCTTCCAATGCTGCCCGAAAGGCGGACAGGCTGTTCTCCGGACGGTCCGGTCCGTGCAAGCCCCGGTGGGCATAGCTCCAGCCCTGCAACGCCTTTAGCCCGGGCTGCCCCTTCCTGCCCCGCAGGCAGAACACATAGGCAAGGGCAAAAAGGAGTAAGAGTAATGCCAACATATATAAGCTCCTCAGTTTTCTACACTTTGGGCTTCCTGCCCCGTCTTTGCTGTGATCTTGTTGTCACCGTGTTTTACAAACGCCATCGTCACAAAGGCCAACGCCGCAAATGCCGCCGCATAGGGAAACAGCACAGTCATTCCCATCCGGTCCATCAGGTATCCGGAAAACATAGGTGTAACTGTTTGCGCAGCCATGGACGCGGTATAGTAGAAGCCGGTATATTTGCCCACATCGCTGCCGCTGCACATCTCCACCACCATGGGGAAGGAGTTGACATTGATGGTCGCCCAACCGATGCCCGCCAGCGCGAACATCAAATACATCAGCCACGCAGGGCTGCCAGCCCGCATAAAGGACGCCACAGCAAAGGCAGATGCCAGCATCACGATACCCGCCAGGATGGTCTTCTTTCTGCCGATTTTAGATGCCACCATACCGGCAGGCAGATATGCCACAATGGCACAGCCCTGAGCAATGAGCATGGTTTCACTATAGCCCATGAGCAGCACATTGGGCGCATAGACAGAATATTTGGATGTAACGGCATTGTAGCCAAAGTACCACAAAGCCACCGACAGCAGGATAAAGATCAGCGAAAACCGCTCGCTGCGGGAGAGCTTCCGGTCTCCCGCATGCTCATCTTCTTCCGAAGCTTCCTCAATATGATACCGGATAGAATCGGACTGCATCTGTGCCACCCACGCAGGCTCTTTCACAGTGGTCAGGAATATAACAAGGGCAGCCACCATCACCGCAGCAATAGTTATATAATAAGGTGTATAGCTCATCATAGCATTTTGTGTGGCAGAAATGCCGAAAGCAAAGCCCATACCCAACACCAGCACAATAATGCCGCCGGCGTTGCCCATCAGGTTGATCACCGCGTTGGCTTTGCTGCGCAGAGGCTTGATCGTCACATCCGGCATCAGCGCCACCGCAGGAGAACGGAATGTACCCATCGCCACCAGCAGCACCAGCAGCACGCCCACAAACAGGATCAGCGGCAGAGGCTCCTGCGCCGTCATCTGGGCGGCATAAGCCTGCCGGGCAGGGACTACATAGCTGGTGTAAGGGGTTTTGCCCTCGTCCTGATTGGTCACATCCGTGTTGTCGTCGGTGCTGCGGATGGCAACAAACTCCTCTTTCGAGAATTTGTCTTTCAGAACAAATTCCGTTCCGTTCGGGGTTTGCAGCTGCTTGTCCGCCTGGGTGTCATAAATCACTTCCAGTGCAGCGGGATCATCTACCACGCTTACATCCCGGATCAGGTCCAGCTGCATATTGTCCACAAAGCTCAGACCAACCAGCGCGATCGCCGCCACTGTAGTTCCAAACCGGATGAAGGGCGTGCGGCGGCCGCCTTTGCCCTTGTGTTTATCAGACAGCGTTCCAAACAACGGCAGCAGGAACAGTGCCAGAATATTATCCAGAGCCATGATCACACCGGACCAGGTCTGACTCATACCAAACTTATTGGTCAGGGTCAGGGCGATGGTTGCGTCATAGGCCTGCCAGAATGCACTGATCAGAAAAAAAGCAAAGCCTACCAACACGGTGCGCTTATAATTCAGTTTCATACCAAAAACCTCCAAATTCTGTCTTTTCGCTTGCAGGTAGCTTTATTATAACGGCTGTTTACTAAAAAATCCACCCTATTTCCACAAAAAGTATAAAAGCCCCCGACCAAACGACGGTCGGGGGCTTGGGGTATCGGTTTTTCTTATTTTGCACCGGCGATCTGCGCAGCAACCTCAGCAGCGAAGTTTTCTTCCTTCTTCTCGATGCCTTCACCCTTGATATAGTGGATCGCATCGACAAACTTCACATTGCCGCCCAGCTTCTTGGCAGCGTCTGCAATGTAGCCAGCCACGTCGCCCTTGAACAGGTCAGAGCGAACAAAATCCTGCTGCAGCAGGCAGCTTTCCTTATAGAAGGCGTTGATCTTACCGGCAGCGATCTTCTCCTTAACGGCAGCGGGCTTGCTTGCCATCTTGGGATCGTTGTCCATCAGAGCAACCTGCACTGCCAGCTCCTTGTCCACATCAGCCTGGGGAACCTGTGCCTTATCCCAGTACTTGGGATTCATCGCAGCGATCTGCATCGCAACGTTCTTACCGATCTCGGTAGCGTCCACATCTGCTTCCAGGTTAACCAGAACACCGTGGGTGCCGCCCATATGGACGTAAGCAACGGAAGTGCCGGTAGTGAAGCGGTCAAAACGGCGGATCTGCATATTCTCGCCAATGGACATGACCTTCTCCTGCATGATCTCCGTAACGGTCAGATCAGAGCCGGGATACTTGCAAGCCTTCAGTGCCTCCACATCAGCGGGGTTCTGCTCAGCAACAGCCACAGCCAGATTCTTAACCAGATCCATAAAGGCATCGGTCTTTGCAGCGAAGTCGGTCTCGGAGTTGACCTCGATGACTACGCCCACGCCGCCCTCGACAGTTGCGTAAGCAACGCCCTCAGCGGCAATGCGGTCTGCCTTCTTGGCAGCCTTTGCCAGACCCTTCTCACGCAGCCAGTCGACAGCCTTGTCCATATCGCCGTCGGTAGCAGTCAGGGCTGCCTTGCAGTCCATCATGCCCACGTTGGTCATTTCGCGCAGCTTCTTAACATCTAAAGCAGTAAATGCCATTGTAAAATCCTCCTAATAGTGTTTTACATGATCAAAAATTACTCAGCAGCGGGTGCTTCCACTTCTGCCTCGGGAGCTTCAGCAGCTTCCACAACAGCGTCCTCACCCTGACGGCCCTCGATGGCAGCAGATGCCATAGCGGCAGCGATCAGGCGGATGGCGCGGATAGCGTCGTCATTGCCGGGGATCACGTAATCGATCTCATCGGGATCGCAGTTGGTGTCAACGATGGCTACGATCGGAATGTTCAGCTTCTTGGCCTCAGCGATGGCATTGCGCTCCTTGCGGGGGTCAACAATGAACATCACAGCGGGGATCTTCTTCATTTCCTTCACGCCGCCCAGATACTTTTCCAGCTTCTCGA
>JAFSDV010000023.1 GCA_017436035.1 Oscillospiraceae bacterium
GCTTCACAGATTTTGAAAAGCAACTCGCTGTCAGACAGCGTCAGTATAACAACTTCCCTATGAGACCCCTCAACTGGAAGTCACCCAAGCACATTCTTTTTTCTTTCCCCAATGTGTAACACATCATTGACAAACCTACAAATCCTAAGTTTTCCACAGGTCGAATTATGTCTAAAAGTTAGAAATTTGCTGTTTTTTGCTGTAATATGTTGCTTTTTGTCGATCGATTATTCTTCTTTTTCCTTGCAAAAACGCCGCCATTATGCTAAATTATAGTTGTCGCATCGTGGCAGAAAGCTCTGCCGCGGCTGATGTGAGGCATCAGCCAGTTCAAGCAGCCGGCCGTTCATTTGATCTGAGGAGGCAGCTGCAGGGGGATCAATCTCAAAGTCAGGAGAGGAAGTTATGGAAAAGCATACCACAGTGATCATCGCAGACAACTCAGAAGAATTTTGTAACGGACTTGCTGCCGCTGTGCAGCGCACAGACGGTTTCCAGGTGCTTGGAACGGCCAATGATGGGGAGCAGGCCGTCCGCATCGTCACCGAGCGGAAGCCCCACGTTCTTGTACTGGATATGATGCTGGCGAAAAAGGACGGCATCAGTGTGCTCAAAGCCATCAGCACGCTCCAGCCCCGCCCCATCGTTTTGGCTACATCCGGATTCATCACCGACTATGTAGCGTCTGCTGCCGCCAGCCTGGGCGTCCGGTATCTCATGCTCAAGCCCTGTGACCTGACCGCACTGGTGGAACGGCTGGAGGAGATCCGGGGCGGAGAGACCCAGCGGCAGCCGGCAACGCGGCATACCGGTCAGACCAACATCGAAACCATGGTCACCAACATCATCCACGAGATCGGCGTCCCCGCCCATATTAAGGGTTATCAGTACCTGCGGGAAGCGATTATTATCGCCGTGGAGGATATGGACGTGATCAACGCCATCACAAAAATCCTCTATCCCCAGGTGGCAAAGACCTTCCAGACCACCCCGTCCCGGGTGGAACGTGCCATCCGCCATGCCATCGAGGTTGCCTGGGATCGTGGTGATCTGGACACCCTGCAAAGATTTTTCGGCTACACCGTCAGCAATACCAAAGGCAAACCCACAAATTCGGAATTCATCGCCCTGATTGCCGACAAGCTCCAGCTTCAGCTGAAGGCTGCCGGTGCTGCCCAATACTAAAAAATGCGCGTGAGCGGAATCTGTTCCCTCACGCGCATTTTTCTGCTGGCGGACAGAATCTGTGTATTTCCTTTTATTTGTGATATCTCTTTAACTATTTTATTATTGACACACAGGAAAAACAGCACTATAATGAGCTTAGCAAAATATGCGCACTTATTTATTATTTTTTGGCAAATATACGCCAAGGAGGTACATGAAAATGGATGTTTTAAGCAGATTGGCACGGTCGATCGTGGTTCCTGTGGTGGTTTTGGATGACGCGAAGGATGCCGTCCCCACCGCCAATGCCATGGTAGCCGGCGGCATCGATGTAATGGAAATCACTTTCCGTACAGCCGCTGCCCCCGATGCCATTAAGGCTGTTGCCGAAAACTGCCCCGATATGCTGGTGGGCGCCGGTACGATTCTGAACCTGGAGCAGTGCAAGCTGGCCGTTCAGATGGGTGCCAAGTTTATCGTCTCCCCCGGCTTTGACGCCCAGGTGGTAGGCTGGTGCATCGAAAACGGCATTGCCGTCACCCCCGGCTGTGTCACCCCCACTGAGATCACCGCAGCTGTCAATATGGGTCTGAAGGTGGTTAAGTTCTTCCCCGCCAACGTTTACGGCGGTCTGAACGCCATGAAGAACCTGTCCGCACCCTTTGTGGGCGTGAAGTTTATGCCCACCGGCGGCGTCAATGCAGCCAACCTGAAGGAATATGTGGACGCGCCCTTTATCCACGCAGTAGGCGGAAGCTGGGTCTGCCCCAAGGCAGATATCGCCGCCGGCAACTTCGAGAAGATTACTGCCCTGTGCGCAGAAGCCCGCAAGGCAGCTATCGGCTGATCCAAAATTACTTAATTGAAAGGAACAATCATTATGGCAAAGATTATTACCTTTGGCGAACTGATGCTGCGTCTGCAGCCCTACAACTACGAGCGTTTTGTACAGTGTGACCACGTGGAGTTCACCTTCGGCGGCGGCGAAGCCAACGTTGCTGTTTCTCTGGCAAACTACGGCATGGACGTTGCTTACGTCACCAAGCTGCCCACCCACTCCATCGGTCAGGCTGCTGTCAACTCCCTGCGCCGTTACGGCGTAGATACCTCCCTAATCGTCCGTGGCGGCGACCGTGTCGGTATCTACTTTAATGAGAAGGGCGCTTCTCAGCGCGGCAGCGTGTGCATCTATGACCGCGCACACTCCGCTATCCAGCAGGCAGCTACCGCTGACTTTGACTGGGACAAGATCTTCGACGGCGCTGAGTGGTTCCACTTCACCGGCATTACTCCGGCACTGGGCCCCAACGTTGTAGAGATCTGCAAGGAAGCCTGCAAGGCTGCCAAGGCCCGCGGCATTAAGATCTCCTGCGACCTGAACTACCGCGGCAAGCTGTGGACCCGGGCACAGGCACAGGAAGCAATGACCGAGCTGTGCCAGTATGTGGACGTCTGCATCTCCAACGAAGAGGACGCCAAGGACGTATTCGGCATCGAGGCCGAGGCTACCGACATCTACGCCGGTTCTCTGAACCACGAGGGCTACAAGTCTGTTGCAAAGCAGCTGGCTGACAAGTTTGGCTTCGAAATGGTCGCTATCACCCTGCGTGAGAGCCACTCCGCTTTCGATAACGGCTGGAGCGCTATGCTGTATAATGTTGCCAAGAACGAGTACTGCTTCTCCAAGAAGTACGAGCTGCACATTATCGACCGCGTAGGCGGCGGTGACTCCTTCGGCGGCGGTCTGATCTACTCCCTGCTCAGCGGCAAGGACACCCAGGCTGCAGTTGAGTTCGCGGTTGCTGCTTCCGCTCTGAAGCACTCCATCGAGGGCGACTACAACATGGTCACCGTGGCCGAGGTTGAAAAACTGGCTGGCGGCGACGGCTCCGGCCGTATTCAGAGATAAGGAGACCTTCATGGAAAATGAAGAGCTCCTGCAGGAGGAAGAATCCTCCCTGCTGACCCTGACCGACGAAAACGGCGTAGAAACCGAGTTTGAATATCTGGACTGCATCACCTACAATGAGATCGAGTATCTGGTGCTGATCCCTGCCGACGAGGATGCCAATGAGATCGTGATCCTGGAGGTCCAGCCTGTGGACGAGGAAAACGAAAACTATGTAGCAGTTGAAGACGAGGCAATTTTGGACGCGGTCTATGACATTTTCAAAGAACGGTTCAAGGATGTTTTGAATTTCGAAGACTGATCATAAAGCGCCGGCTTCAAGCCGGCGCTTTTTCCCTCCCTGTTTTCCTGTTCCTGAAAAGCCTCAAAATAATGTGATTTTTTTCAAGAAAAGCCCTTGACATTCCAAATCCTGTTTGTTATAATGACACTCGCCTTTGGACGATTAGCTCAGCTGGCTAGAGCATCCGCTTGACGTGCGGAAGGTCATAGGTTCGAGTCCTATATCGTCCACCAACAAAAAAGCCGCTTTTGTCTACCAGACAGAAGCGGCTTTTTTTGAATGATGTTTGCCTTCGGCAAATGATGTTGGCTACGCCAATGATGTTCACTTTGTGAATGATGATGCTTCGCTAATGTTTTTAGCAAACATCGCATCATTGCGAACGAAATGAGCAACATCATTATGCGAAGCATAACATCATATCACCGAAGGTGATGCATCATTGAAATATGATGCGTTTTATGATTGCAAGAAATACGAGAGAATGAAAAGAACATCTCCACGACTGTGGCTCACTCCGCCGTATGCTGATTTCCTCCATTAACACTGTAAAAGCGAATCAAGATAACGGAACAAAAGAACAATAACCGCACCTTATAAGAGTGGAATATTCTGTTATTTGATCAAAAAACATTTCGATACACCAGCGCACCATTGACAGAATATTTTGCGCCCTATATAATTAAAGAAAAAGGAGGGATTCCTTTGAGAACCTTGACCATTACACGTAACAAAAGCTTTGTTGGCGGGCTGATGAAGGACCGGGTGTACATTCAGGACGAACAGGCTGCGGAAATCATCATAGAAGGTGTGCCTTGCCGCAAGCTGGGCGATCTAAAGAACGGAGAACAAAAAACGTTTCAAATAGATGATCGTCAGCAGCAGCTATTTCTGATCGTGGACAAGGTTAGCAAAGATTACTGCAATGCCTCTGTGACGATCCCCGAAGGACAGGAAGATGTTTCCCTGTCCGGAAAGCATCATTTTGTTTTGGGCAGCAACCCGTTCCAATTCGACGGGGTCGAGCTTTCTGCCAAGCAGCGCAAGAATAACCGTAAGGGTATGGCGATCTTTATTGGAGCTGCAATCGTGGGAGCTGCCATCGGTTTGTTCCTCCCCGGCGGTTTTTTGGGTTCAGATACACCCGAACCGAAGACCTTTTCAAAAGAAGACTTCAGCATCACTTTGACTGATGATTTTGCGCAGACACAGCAAGAAGGTTTCTTTGCTTTCTACGAATCCAAATCCGCAGCGGTTTTTGCCTTGCGGGAGGACGCTGAAATTTTCGGGAATATCACGTTGGATGAATACGGTGATCTGGTACTGAAAGCAAATAACCGCGCAGATGCAAAAATGAATAAAGGCGACGGATTCCTCTGGTTTGAGTATACCGCCACTGCTGATGGTCAGGAATATTACTACATGGCAGTCTGCTGTCAGAGTGAAAATGCCTTTTGGGTCGTCAATTTTGCAACGCCGGCATCTAACAGAGAAAAATACGCAACGATCTTTATGCAATGGGCCGAATCCATAAATACAGATAACACTGTATAGACTTACGACACGCTCTTCAAAGAACACTTCTCCACCATATATCTCATTGCCGAAAATCACCGTCCGATTGGTCGGTGATTTTTTGCATAAACGACGGATTCAGCCTCGCCTGAACGCAGCACAGGCAAGCTCAAAGGCCGATTGACCCTTTGGACTTTTGGTCAGCCATCTCTAATTTAAGAATTGAGCGATAATGTATTTTTCCAGAATAACAACGTAATCTGTGAGGTTTTTGTGATATTCTGCGTCTAACAGACAGAAAGGAGGTTTCAGATGGGTAATACAACTGACAGCTACCGCCGGTTTTTGGAAGGAGACGAAAGCGGTCTTTCGCAAATCATTTGTGCATACAAAGACGGTCTAATCCTGTACTTAAACTGCTATGTCCGCGATATAGCTCTGGCAGAAGAACTAACAGAGGAGACCTTTGTGAAGCTTGTTTTGAAGCGGCCTCATTTTTCTGGGCGTTCTGCATTTAAGACCTGGCTTTACGCCATTGCCCGCAATGTGGCACTGGACTATCTGCGGCGGGAAAGAAAAAAAGATATATCCGTAGAAGATTGCCGAGAGCTTGCCGACGAAAAGGCGCATTTGGAAAAGGAATACCTGCAACAGGAGCAAAATTTGCAGTTGCACGCAGCAATGGAGAAATTAAAACCGGAGTACCGGCAAGTATTGTGGCTTGTTTACTTTGAGCAGTTTACGCACAAAGAAATTGCTAAAATTATGGGAAAAACCACCCACAATATAGACACTCTGGTCTACCGCGCAAGGCAGGCACTAAAATTAAAACTTCACGAGGAGGGTTTTATTTATGAAGAGTTTTGAAGAAATGACCCAAAGTGTGCTCAACCGGGCAAAAGAGCAAAGATCCGCGCAAAAACGCAGAAACCGGAACATCATCGTAGCGGCAGCCGCTTGTATATGCAGCCTTACTTTTGCTATAGCTGTAAGTATTAAGTTTTACAGTCCAACGCCTACAGACCAAACGTCAGGTACTTCTATAGCACCCAATGCTATTCCTAAAATTACACTTTTAACCGCAGCAATAAACACTGATTCCCCGCAGGAGCTGGTTCAGGATATTGTTATGCCTTTTAATATGAAACTACGTGTCCGGGATATTAGAGGCCTAACTAAAAAGGAAGCAGATCAGGTTCGTTTAGAAGAACGGACTTCCGGTGCGGCCTCTGAGATATTAATCTCAGGAGATGGTATCGTGACTCAATACGGCACCAAAACAGCAGTTATAACACTGATTTACAACGGAAAGCTTTATCTAATACTGGATGATTATGCGCAGGTGCAGGATATGTCCGTCACAACAACTTCTGCGGGAACAGCAACTCTAACCCATGGACACTATAAAGCGGATGACGAAACTGTGCACAGAGCAACACTGATTAAATGGATGCTTTCAAATGCAACCGTGGATAAAATTACAGAAAACCCCACTATGAAGCTGTCTGAAATCCGTGACACATTGACTGTCACAATAAAATTAAAAGACGGCAATACTGCAACAGTAGATCTAGAGCTAACTGTTGACGACGACGGTAAGGTATATATCACACAAAGAGGCATCACTGTAACAGCCTAACCCTTCAGCCGGGTTTGCACCATCAAAAATTTCAACAGGGTGATCAACGGCAACACCCACCAACACGAGAACATTGCGTCAATACGCTTGCTGCTCAAGTACACACCAAATAGCCTTCTAATCACAACTGAAAACTTACAAAAAAGACCGCCTGTTGGCGGTCTTTTTTATTCGCAACGGTGATACCCACGGTTTGTTTGTCCTTTATTTCCGCGTATTTTGCAGCTGGAACTGTTTGGGTGATATACCGTACATGCTCTTAAATTTGACGGAAAAGTAGTTGCTGTCGCCGAAGCCGCACTCAGCTGCGATCTGGGCTACCGAGCGATCCCGCTGCTGCCGCAGAAGCTTTTCTGCCCGCTGCAGCCGCAGTAGGTTCAGATACTCCCGAAAACCTACTCCGGTTTCCCTTTTAAACAGCCGGCATAGGTGCTCCGGGCTGACCGCAAAATGCTTCGCCAGCTCCTCTAAAGTAATATCGGAAGCAAAATTCTCCTGCAGGTAATCCACCGCCCGGGCGACAAGCTGATTTCCCTGTCCGGATGTCGTATAGGTGTTGGGGTTTCGGGCCAGCAGTATGAACAGCAGCTTCATGCTGCTGGAGATCACATCCTCACTCCAACGGTCCGGCGCGGTATATTCCCGCTCAATCGTTAAAAAGATGTCCCGGATCTGATCCACGATCTTTTCATTCCGGTACAGATGCCCCTTGGGGATCGCCCGGGTGGGGATGAATCTTCGGGAGCAGTTGATGAGCATCCGGTCGTGTCCGGTGTTTTTGTAAGCTGTATTATGCATGACCCCCGCGGGGATCAGAACCAAATCTCCCGGCTCCAGCCGATAAGACCGACTGCCGATGAAGTATTCACAAGTTCCCTCCGTAATGAAATAAATTTCAACGAGATTGTGGTAATGCATGGGATAAAACAGCGAATCCTGCTCAATGGCTTTTGTGCCCCTGTGAAAATAAAAATATTGGTCGTCAGCAAATTTAATATATTCCATATTTCGATTTTATAACACAATATCAAAAAAATCAAGATTTTTTTCGAATACAGTCAAATGATTTAAGGAATCCTATTAAAATTTGATTTATACTATTGTTAGTATGGGGCGACTGTCTTTATTGCCCCGAAATTACATTGTATTACAGCAGGAGGACAAGCTTATGGAAAAGCAAGGAATGAATGTGGAAAAACTGTCTGTACGCATTTTTGATGAGCGTGCAGAAATGGGAAAAGCCGCAGCGGAAGACGCTGCAGAGCGGATCAACGCGATCATCAAAGCCAAAGGCGAAGCCAATGTGGTATTTGCCGCCGCACCCTCCCAGAACGATCTGCTGGAGAACCTGCTGAAGCAAGATATTGACTGGACAAAGGTCCGGGGCTTCCATCAGGATGAGTATGTGGGCATCGACGAAAGCGAGCCTGCCGGCTTCGGCAACTTCCTGCGCAGAGCCATCTTCGACAAGGTTCCCTTTATGGAGCTGAACTACCTGCTGTGCGAAGCAGACCAGGCAGAGAAAAAGTGCGAAGAATATACCGCCCTGCTGAAGAAGTACCCCATCGACCTGATCTTCCTGGGCATCGGTGAGAACGGTCACCTGGCATTTAACGACCCCGCTGTTGCAGACTTCAACGACCCCAAAATGGTCAAGATCGTGGAGCTGGATGACGTCTGCCGTCAGCAGCAGGTCAACGACGGCTGCTTCCCCAGCCTGAACGCCGTGCCCAAGCAGGCGATGACCATGACCATGTCCCTGATCATGAGCATCCCCGAGGCGATCTGCGTCGTACCCACTGTCCGCAAGGCTGACGCAGTACATAACGCACTGTACGGCGAAGTAACCACCGCCTGCCCTGCCAGCATCCTGCGGCAGCATCCCAGTGCTGTTTTGTATTTGGATGGTGACAGCGCATCCAAGCTGTGATAAAATAGCATCAAAACCGGTCCGGATCTATTACCCCGTGACCAGCTGAGAAAGGATGATTCCTATGTACCGTAAAACAGCCGATGAGATCATGGCTTTGGACCCGGAACTGGCGATCATTCCGGTGGGCTCTTTGGAGCAGCACGGACCCCACCTGCCGGTGATGACCGACTGGGCGATTGCCGCAGAGCTGGGTAAGCGCGTCGCTGCGCTGACCGGTGCATTCTTGGTGCCGGCACTTCCCATCTCCACCTGCCGGGAGCAGATGGGCAAAAAGGGAACTGTATGGATGGAGCCGGTGACCTTCTACCAGATGATGACGGACATCATTATGAGCCTGAAGCTTCAGGGCTTCAAAAAAGTGGCGATCCTGCAACTCCACGGTGGTGTCTTTATCGATACTCCGCTGGTGCGGGATCTGAATGCCCAGCACAATCCGGACCTGATGGTCGCGCTGATCGACGGCTGCGCCTTCTTCCAGAGCATGTATCAGGACGGCGTGATCGAGACCAACACTGAGCTCCATGCCGGCGAGGTGGAGACCTCTCAGATCTTAGCCATCGCGCCGGAAACGGTCCACATGGACCGGGCTGTAGATCATGTACCGGACATTCCCCGTTCCTACTTAAATTACGGAAGCCTGTTCCGTGCCTGCCCCGACGGTGTTTGGGGCGAGCCCACTAAGGCCTCCGCCAAAAAGGGCGAGGCGATCTTTGACTACTGCGCAAAGCAAGCCGTAGAGAAGCTGAACAAGATCTTCGCCTACATGGAAGCAAAAGAGAAATTCAATTACAGCTATTTTTAATAAGGAGTTGACCGCTATGAAAAAATTGAGAGTTTTGCTGATCGGCGCGGCGTTTTCCGCCGATCTGCATTCCGATGGCTACAGCCGGATTCTGGACAAGGTGGACATCGTGGGCATCTGTGACAGAGATCTGAACCGCATCGAGGCTTTGGCAAACCGCTACGGCTTCACCGGCTATACCGCATACAATGACTACGACAAAGCGATCGCCGAATGTGACTGCGACCTGGTGGACATCTGCATGCCCAACTTCCTGCACCACGATGTGGCGATCAAGGCTATGAACGCCGGTCGCGACATCATCTGTGAGAAGCCCCTGGCTACCACCGTTGAGGATGCGCAGGATATGGTAGACACCGCTGACCGTCTGGGTAAGCACATCTACTACGCTGAGGACTGGCTGTTTGCGCCTGCATTCCGGAAGGCTTTGGAAATCGTCAACAGCGGCAAGGTGGGCAAACCCCTGTACATCCGTGCCCGGGAAAGCCACTGCGGTTCTCACAGCCCCTTTGCCCAGCTGATCAAGTACTGCGGCGGCGGCTGTATGGTCCATTTGGGCGTCCACCCCGTCAGCTTCATGCTGGCCATGAAGGATAACAAGTGGAGTGAGCTGACTGCCATGACCTCCGGCGGCGGCGAAAACAATATGGTCCATCAGAAGATGGAGGGCGAGGACTGGGCCGGCGCGTTTATGCGCTTTGCCGACGGCACCTACGCCACCTTGGAAGCTAACTATGTAACTGTTGGAGGCATGGAGGACGTGCTGGATATTTACTGTGAGGAAGGCTGTGTCCATGTGGACCTGAGCTTCTCCGGTCCTGTAAAGGTCTTCTCCATTCCTGGTCTGGACTACACCGTAGAAAAGGCTGAGGTCACCACCGGCTGGTCTACCCCCGCCGTGGACGAAAAGTACAATCTGGGCTACTGCGGCGAGATCAACCACTTTGTGGAGTGCGCTGTCAACGGCGTAGACGCACAAGTGGGTCTGCGCGGCAAGGACGGTCTGGAGACCCTGAAGGTCATCAACCTGATCTACAAATCCGCTAAGGAAGGAACCCACATCAAGAACGACGCACTGGAGGCTTGATTATGAAGAACACGTTGCCTGATATCCAAATTCCCGTTACCATTGGCGGCGTAACCTTTAAGAATCCCTTCTACGTCGCTTCCGGTCCGACCACCAAGTCTGTCCGCCAGCTTTTGGAGATCGAGCGGACCGGCTGGGCAGCCGCCAGCATTAAGCTGAGCATCGATCCCGCGCCCTACATCAACCGCAAGCCCCGTTACGGCATTTTCAAAGACCGGGACGCGCTGGCATTTACCACTGAAAAGCGGCTGACCTTCGCTGAGGGTCTGAAGCTGATCCGGGATGCCAAGCCCCTGCTTCATGACCTGAAGCTGATGGCAAATATGACTTATGCAGGTGACGACGGTGTTGCCGGTTGGGTCAATATGGCTGTGGAGTTTGAAAAAGCGGGCGCAGATATTATCGAACTGAATATGTGCTGCCCCAATATGTCCTACAACCTGGAGCTGACCTCCGGCGGCAGTCAGACTGCCTCCAAGCAGACCGGCGCCAGCATGGGTCAAAACGCGAATGTGGCAGCCGAGATCGTAAAGGCTGTCAAGGAAGCCATCTCTATTCCCCTGTTCGTCAAGCTGACCCCCGAGGGCGGCAAGATCGCGCAGGTGGCAAAATCCCTGTACGAAGCCGGCGCGGACGCCGTTGGCGGCACCGGCAACCGGATGGGTATTCCTCCCATCAACCTGGACAACCCCGAGCGCGCCTTCTACCACCTGCAGGATGAGGTCAGTATGAGCTGCTACTGCTCCACTTGGCTGAAGCCCCTGGCCCAGCGGGATACATACGAAATGCGGAAGGTCTGCGGCAAAGAGCCCCCTATCATGGCCTGCGGCGGCATCACCAATTGGCGGGATGCTGTGGAGATGGTCATGTGCGGCGGTAACCTGGTAGGCGTATGCGCCGAGACTCTGATCTCCGGCTATGACATCTGCCGCCCCATGATCCAAGGCATGCACGATTACATGCAGCAGCATGGCTATCAGTCCCTGGACGATTTCAGAAGCATTCTGGTGGACGAGGTCAAGACCGCTACAGATGTGACGCTTTATGCCGGCTACGCCCGGGTCAAAGAGCCCAACCTGTCCGCTCCCTGTAAGAGCAGCTGCCCCCACCATGTGCCTGTTCAGGCCTATGTGCAGAAGATCGCCAAGGGCGAATACCGGGAGGCCTTCGACCTGATCACCGGCAAAAACGCGCTGCAGGGTCTTTGCGCGCTGGTCTGCACCCACCCCTGCGAGGACGCCTGTATCCGCGGCAGCATCGATGCTCCGGTGAAGATTCGGGAGCTGAAGCGCTTCGTTCTGGAATACGGCAAGGCACAGGGCTGGAAGCCCTCCTGGGCTAACGCTGAGCCTAACGGTCACAAGGTCGCCGTGATCGGCGCAGGTCCCTGCGGTCTGAGCTGTGCGGCAGAGCTGGCAAAGGGCGGCTATGACGTCACCGTAATCGAAAAGGAAGCCTGTGCCGGCGGTGCACTGCGCTACGGCATCCCGGATTACGCCGGTCACAAGGCTGTGCTCGATGAGGAAGTTGAAACCCTGAAGGCCTGCGGCATTAAGTTTGAATTTAACAAAGCCGTGACCGATGTAAACGAGCTGAAGGCTGCGGGCTACGAAAAGGTATTCGCGGCTGTTGGTGCGAACAAGCCTGTATACTCGGTTTGGAACGGTCAGGACGCACGGCAGTTCCTGTATCAGGTCAACTGCGGTGAAAAGCCTGCGGTAGCAGAACGGATCGCTGTGATCGGCGGCGGCTTTGCCGCGGTGGACGCAGCCCGTTGTGCGGTCCGCCTCGGCGCTAAGAACGTAACCATCCTCAACCCGGGCAGCTTCTCCCAACGCAGTGGCGAAACAGAAATGCTGATCGCAGCAAAGGAAGAGGGCGTTGTGCTGCTGGACAAGGTCGTGATCGAATCTGTCACAGATGCCGGCATCAGCTTCATTAAGGACGGCGCGCAGATGACCCTTTCCTGCTCTCAGGTATTGGTTGAAAATGAGTATGTGACCGAACTGCCCACAGGCGATGTGATGATGAGCAGTGAAAAGATCCGCAATGTGATTTCTGCCATCTCCGCCGGCAAGAACGCCGCTGCGGCAATGGATGCTGCTATCCGTGGCGAAAACGCCACCGTTGCCCCAATCGGAACAGTCAAGACGGTCAACGCGGAAATGGTCCGCAAGCGCACCGGCTATCTGAAGCGGGACATCAACCCCGTAAAGCTGAACAAGTCCGCGCAGGAGCGAAAGGCCGACTTCGAGGCATACAGCCGCGTTATGACGGAAGCAGAAGCCGTCAAGGAAGCTTCCCGCTGCCTGAACTGCGGCTGCGGAGAGGGCTGCCAGCTGTGCAAGACCATCTGCACAGACTTTGCCCCCGAGATCGCAGATACCGACACGATGCACATCCGCAAGGAGGAATGCGTGGCATGCGGTATGTGCTTCAACCGCTGCCCCAACGGCAATATTGAAATGGTAAATCTTGGTTATACAGTTTAAGGAGGAATTTACAATGTACAATGTAAGCTTTGATATCAGCGGCCAGGTAGCCGTGATCACCGGCGCAGGCGGCATCATCTGCGGCACTATGGCAAGAGAAATGGCAAAGAAGGGCGTCAAGATTGCCCTGCTGGACCTGTTTGTAGAGAGTGCCCAGAAGATCGCTGATGAGATCAACGCCAACGGCGGCGACGCGATCGCCGTAAAGGCCAATGTTCTGGAGCGGGAGAGCCTGGAGGCTGCCCGTGATGAGGTCATTGCCCACTTCGGTCACATCGACATTCTGATCAACGGCGCAGGCGGCAACAAGCCCCAGGCCACCGTTTCTGCTGACCGGGACTTCTTCAATCTGGATATGGCTGCTTTCAAGTGGGTCTTCGACCTGAACGTGACCGGCGCGGTCCTGACCACCATGGTCTTCGGCGAACTGCTGGCAAAGCAGGGTCACGGCAACGTAATCAACATTGCCTCTATGTCCAGCTACCACCCCCTGACCAACACCGCCGCTTACTGTGGCGCGAAGGCAGCGGTTGCCAACTTCACCGAGTGGATGGCTACCCACTTCAATCAGAATTACAGCAACGACATTCGTGTCAACGCTATTGCTCCCGGCTTCCTGCTGACCAATCAGAACCGGTTCCTGCTGACCAAGGAGGAAGACGGCTCTCCCACACCCCGCGGCGAGCGTGTGCTGGCTAAGACTCCTATGGGCCGTTACGGCGAGCCTGAGGAAATGGTCGGTCCTGTAATTTTCCTGTGCTCCGAGGCAGCATCCTTCGTCAACGGCACCGTCATTCCTGTTGACGGCGGCTTCTCCTCCTACTGGGGCGTTTGATTTTAGGAAACGAGGTACGAAAAATGCAGTATCATCACGTTAATTATGAAAAGCTGGTAACGTTCTGCCACGAAGTATTCAAAGGCTACGGCTTCTCCGCTGAGAAGGCTGCTCAGATCACCGATGTTCTGCTGGCTGCAGACCTGTCCGGCATCGAGTCCCACGGTATTCAGCGTCTGATCCGCTACCACAAGGAGATCACCAGCGGCCTGGTCAAGCTGGACGCAAAGGCTGAGGTTGTCTTCGAGACCCCCCTGTCTGCGGTTATTGAGGGCAACGACTCCATGGGTCAAACCCTGGGTGTTGACGCCATGCAAATGGCCATTGACAAGGCCAAGAAGTCCGGCTTCGGTATGGTCACCGTCCGCAATTCCAACCACTACGGCATTGCCGGCTACTACACCAAAATGGCTGCCAAGCAGGGTCTGATCGGTATGTGTATGACTAACACCGAGGCAATCATGGTCCCCACCTTCGGCAAGCAGGCGATGCTGGGCACCAACCCCATTGCTTTCGCTATGCCCGCAGAGCCCACCATCTATTCCTTCGACGCCGCCACCACTGTTGTGCCTCGCGGCAAGCTGGAGGTTTACGTCAAGCGGGGCAACGGCCTGCCTGTTGGCTGGGCGCTGGACGAGAACGGTCAGGACAGTGACGATGCAGACCGCGTGCTGAAGAACATCATCGCCAAGACCGGCGGCGGCATCCTGCCCCTGGGCGGCTCCGGTGAAATGACCTCCGGCTACAAGGGCTACGGCTTCGCAATGCTCTGCGAGATCGCTACTGCCATCCTCTCCGGCGGCACCACCTCCAACTACATCTACAAGACGCCCGGCCGCGCAAATATCGCCCACTGCTTCATCGCTCTGGACCACGGTATGTTCGGCGATAAGAAGGAGATCGAAGCAAACTTCAGCAAGTACCTGCAGGAAGTCCGCGACTCCGCAAAGGCTGACGGACAGGATCGGATCTTCATCCACGGCGAGAAGGAAGCTGAGTCCGAAGCCAAGGTGCTGGCAAACGGCGTTTCCCTGAACGACAAGACCTATGACGAAATGAAGATGATCGCAGAATACACCGGCGCGACTGCATTCCTGCCGAAATATCTAGACTAATTAGGAGGATTTGAATATGGATTACGCAAAGGAATCCCTCCGCCTGCACGGCGAGTGGAAGGGTAAGATCGAAGTTGTCGCCACTGTACCTGTTGCCACCAAGGAGGACCTGTCCCTGGCATACACTCCCGGTGTAGCACAGCCCTGTATTGAGATCAGCAAGGATGTAAACAAGTCCTATGATCTGACACGCCGCCATAACCTGTGCGCCGTTGTGACCGACGGCACCGCCGTTCTGGGTCTGGGCGACATCGGTCCCGAGGCCGGTATGCCTGTTATGGAAGGCAAGTGCGTTCTGTTCAAGGCATTCGGTGACGTTGATGCGTTCCCTCTTTGTGTCAAGAGCAAGGATGTGGACGAGATCGTCAACACCGTTTATATGATTTCCGGCTCTTTCGGCGGCGTGAATCTGGAAGATATTTCTGCTCCCCGCTGCTTTGAGATCGAGCGGAAGCTGAAGGAAAAGTGTGACATTCCCATCTTCCACGACGACCAGCACGGCACCGCGATCGTCACCCTCGCCGGTCTGCTGAACGCCCTGAAGGTTGTGGGCAAGAAGAAGGAAGAGGTCAAGATCGTCACCTCCGGCGCAGGCGCAGCTGCGATCTCCATTGTCAAGCTGCTGCTGAGCGCAGGCTTCAAGAACGTGATCATGACCGACCGCACCGGCGCGATCTATGCCGGCCGTGAGGGTCTGAACTGGATCAAGGAAGAGATGGCACAGGTGACCAACCTGGAGAAGAAGGCCGGCAAGCTTGCTGACGTGATCGTCGGTGCTGACGTGTTTATCGGCGTTTCCGCTCCCGGCACGCTGACCACCGAGATGGTCAAGACCATGAACAAGGACGCCATCATCTTTGCCTGCGCCAACCCCACCCCCGAGATCTTCCCCGAGGATGCCAAGGCAGGCGGCGCGCGGGTGATCTCCACCGGTCGTTCCGACTACCCCAACCAGGTCAATAACGTGCTGGCGTTCCCCGGCATCTTCCGGGGCACCTTTGATGTGCGCGCCTCCGACATCAACGAGGAGATGAAGATGGCTGCCGCCATGGCGCTGGCAAATCTGATTTCCGACGAGGAGCTCAGCGAGGACTACATCATTCCCAAGGCATTCGATCCCAGAGTGGGCGCGGCTGTTGCCAAGGCTGTTGCCGATGCTGCCCGGGCTACCGGTGTCGCACGGATCTGATCCTTATATCTCAACTAAAGTGGGTGCGCTGCAAAATCGTAGCGCACCCTGCTCTTTTTAATTATCTATTATTTTTTCGATTTATACTTGACATAGACGTTCGGTTATTGTATTTTATTATTGTAATATATTACAATTTCATTTGCGTTTTAGCAAGTTCTTACAACAGGTCTATGTATGGATCTAAAACGCAAAAGCGTGTTGTAGAATTAAACCCAGTATCCCCCTCATTCCCGTTGCACTGTAAAATCTAAAACAGATTGGAAGACACCATTATGAACTTAATTAAACGATTTCACGGTCTGATTATACTCCCGGTTATACTGGCTGTCAGCATTGTGGCTATCCTGTCCTGCAACAGCGATCAACTGGCACTGCGCAGTGCCGGCTTCTCAAAAAACGGTCAAACTGTTGTCAGCGCGGGAATCGACCAAACCGGGCAGGAATATAAAGTAGTTGTTCAAGCGGTTCCTAATGAATCCCCACGCATTGCTTACCTGCGAAAGGGCTTTGCCGGTTTTTGGAAGGTCACAGAGCTTGCGGACACACCGACGGCAGGAACGACAAAAATGCTTTGGGCAAAGACTGCCAGCTTCAAACGCTACACCGTCGGTGATCCCTCTGCCGCAGATTGGGAAGTACACAGCATCTACTGCGGCAGCAATGCAAATAAGCAGATCGTGATTCCCAGCGGAGCGCTGCCGCACAATGTAACTGTCAACATCAGTCAATCCGGATCTTCCTATATGCTGCACTTTATCGGCTTCGGTGAAACGAATGTATTGGACGGCGTAACCGCAGAATATGTGCAGAATCTGGTTGTCGGCAGCTAAAAACTGTAGCTGCGCACATTCGTTAATACTTCGGCAGAAGGCTTGTCCTTCTGCCGATTTAGTACGCATTGAAACTTCCTTATGCCGCTGCCGCACCGTTCAAGAAGCCGGATAAGCTGGCTCTTCCGATTATAATCAAGCTCTCGACAGAAAGGGACTTGCATTTCCTGTTTTGTTTTGCTATAATACCTTCACATCCCGCAGGGTTCGTATATCGGTAATACAACGGCTTCCCAAGCCGTGAAGGCGGGTTCGATTCCCGTACCCTGCTCCAGAAAAGAAACAACCTTTGTCTACCGGACAAAGGTTGTTTCTTTTCTGCATGGTGTTTGCCTGGAGGCAAACGGCGTCGCCGTCAGCCGATGCATTGTTCAAATGAAATAACGGTTATTCATACATCCCCCTTTACTTTTTATGCAGGAAACGTTATGATAAGAAAAAAGGAGGTGACGCCTGTGAAGCGGTGGATGACCAATACTTTGATCATCATATTTGCCGGAATATTCCTGATCAGCGGTTGTTATCTGATCGGCTATTATGTAAACGCATGGAAGCAGCAGTCCGCATATGAGGAGCTTGCCGGGATCGTTGAGCAGGCGCGGAACGAGCAAACGCCGGACCTCCCCGCTGACGGCACGCCGCCTGATACCGGTTCTTTCGAGGATTCTTCTCAGTCATCTCAACCGACTTTTCTCCAGGTCAAAAACCCAAAAACCGGTGAAATGATGGATATTTTGGCAGAATATGCACCCCTTTACAGTATCAACAGCGATCTTGCAGGCTGGATCAGCATTGATGGCACGGTCATCAACTATCCGGTAATGCACCGCCCGGATGAGCTGAACTATTATCTATATCGGGATTTTTATAAAAAATACAGCAACGGCGGCAGCCTGTATATCCGGGAAACCTGCGACCCTCATGCGCCCTCTGACAACGTGACCATCTACGGTCATAACATGAAGATCAGCAAGACGATGTTCCATCCTCTTCTGAGCTACACTGAAAAGAGCTTCTGGCAGGAACATCGGTATATCCGCTTCGACTCCCTGACCGAGCACCACACCTACGAGATATTCGCTGTGTTCAAAACCTCTGCCAATCCCGGTGAGGGCTTTCCCTACCACTTGTTTGAATACGCGAAAGACGAAAGGGAATTTTATGAATTTGTAAAGACCTGCAAAGATCTTGCTTTTTACGATACCGGCGTTACTGCCGCCTATGGCGACAAGCTGATCACCCTGTCTACCTGCGAATACACATTGGACAACGGACGGCTGGTCGTTGTAGCCAAACGGATCAGCTGATACACCGCTGACCCTGGAAATAACTTCTATTACTTTTTGCTTGCCATCTCCGGTTGTGTATAGTACAATGATGACGCAATTCTAAAATCAAAGAGAGAACAGGTAGAATACATGAAGATCAAAACGAAGCATCTTCCTTATGAGCAGGTCATAGCGTTGAAGCGGCCAAAGCATCGCAAGCCCTTGCGCCCGCTGTTTTTGCTGCAGCTTGTGATCCGGGTCCTGTCCATTTTTGACCTTGCACCCACCAAATTCACTTACGCCACCCACGGCATGGAGCGGCTGAGCAAAAAAGAGCCCTGTCTGATCCTGATGAACCACTCCAGCTTTATCGATCTGAAGATCGCGTCCCGTATTTTCTTCCCAAAACGCTACGGCATTGTCTGCACCACAGATGGCTTTGTGGGCAAGTCGTGGCTTATGCGGCTGCTTGGCTGTATCCCCACTCAAAAATTTGTCAGCGATGTGACCCTGATCCGGGATATGGAGCATCTTCTGAAAAAGAAAAAAACCAGCGTGCTGATGTTTCCGGAAGCCGGCTATTCCTTTGACGGTCGGGCAACCCCCCTGCCCCGGAAGATGGGCGTGCTGCTGAAAAGGCTGAACGTTCCCGTGGTCAGCGTGATCACCCAAGGGGCGTTTACAAGAGATCCCCTGTATAACTGTCTGCAAAAGCGGAAGGTACAGGTCCGGGCAGATGTAACCTATCTTCTGACCCCGGAGGATATCCGTTCCAAAAGTGTAGCAGAGCTGGACAAGATTTTGGACGATGCCTTCAGCTTTGACAATTTTGCATGGCAGCAGGAAAACAGCGTAGTGATTGATGAGCCCTTCCGGGCTGACGGACTGAACCGGGTCCTGTACCGCTGCCCCCATTGCGGCAAAGAAGGCAAAATGGAAGGAAAAGGCACAAAGCTTTCCTGCCGCAATTGCGGAAAGATCTATGTGCTGACAGAGTTGGGCTATCTGCAGGCTCTTGATGGGCAGACGGCATTTACCCATATCCCAAACTGGTATGAGTGGGAGCGGGGACAGGTCCGTAACGAGCTGGAAAACGGTGTTTACCGTTTAGAAACCCCCGTAGATATTGGCGTGTTGGTGGATTATAAGGCCCTTTATATGGTAGGCAGCGGAACATTGACCCACAACGAACAGGGTTTTCACCTCACCGGCTGCAACGGCGCGCTGGACTACACACAAGGACCTCTTTCCAGCTATACCCTCAACTGTGATTATTATTGGTATGAAATCGGCGACGTGATCTGCATCGGCAATCAGGATGCTCTGTATTACTGCTTCCCCAAGGGCAGCGGTGATGTGGTCGCCAAGACCCGCCTTGCTGCAGAAGAGCTGTATAAGCTGAAAAAGTACCGCAGAGCCGGAAATCCTGTAACCGCATAAGCACACCCGGGCAGCCACCGCTGCCCGGGTATTTTACCGTTTTGCCCGCTGCTTCCCTATAAGCTGCAGCAGCATGTGACTGTGGCTCTGCTCCTGCTCCGCCATCCTTGAAAAGCTCACCCCGTGTACCGGATCATCCGCCCATACCTGATAGCGAGTAATACATTGCAGCTCCCGGTTATAGCATTGGCGCAGCAGCTGTTGGGGCGTCCCCTTTGAAACTCCGGGCACGTGCACATGGGGATGATCTCCGGTGATCATTGTATAGATCCCCTTCAGACAAGCACAGTGTGCCTGCTCCTGATAAGCCATTTCCCGCAGCACCCTGCTGTCCCTTCCCTGAAAATGGCGGGATAGATGCAGATAAGTGACTGCATCTGCCCATTCTTCCGCAATCATTATTAACAGCTCAGACGAATCGGGCACGGCCGCCGGCTGGCCCTGTACCCGCTTCCAGATCTGAGCGGTTTTTTCCGCATCATACGGCAGCATCAGAATCTTCCTTTCCTAATAAAGTCCGCTGTTCCAGTATATGCGCCCGATGTTTCAAAATTTATACGAATTTACCCTTTTCTTTTTCGGTCAAATGTGCTATTATAATTTTATCATCCACACATAGGAGGAACTGCTATGCCCAGAACCAGCAACAAAGGGGATTTGATCCTTGAATTTGTAGAGCAGTTTGTGCAGGAAAACGGTTTTGCCCCTTCCGTGCGGGAAATCGGTGCGGCTGTAGGTCTGCGGTCAACCGCTTCTGTCAGCTACCATCTTTCTCTGTTGCAGGAAAAGGGCTTGCTCATATCTCCCGGACATAAAGGCTGTAAGCGCGCCCTTGTGACCGCCCGGCGACCCGGGCAGATCCCGGTGGTAGGCGTTGTCACCGCCGGCTTGCCCATTTTGGCAGTAGAAAATCAGGAAGGGACTATGGCTTGGGATGCAGATCCCGACTGTTTTGCGCTCCGGGTACGGGGAGACAGTATGATCGGCGCGGGAATCTTAGACGGAGACAAGGTCGTCGTCCGCCCTCAGGCAACTGCCGACGATGGACAGATCATTGTCGCCCGCATTGGAGATGAGGCGACCGTCAAGCGTCTGCGCAGAAGAAACGGACAAATTTGGCTTATGCCGGAGAATGACGCATACAACCCCATCGACGGTACAGAAGCGGAAGTCATCGGTCTTGTAAAGGCCGTAGTAAGAGAATATTAACAAAAAAGCGGTGTATGCACCGCTTTTTTGCTGCATATAAGCCCCAAAGCTCAAGAAATCCGGAAAATTTTACATAAAAATATGCAAAACGGTTTACATTTTCAATGGGTTATGGTATACTATCGAAGCATTCAAAAGAATCTGCAAAATAAAGACGATCCGGCAGCCTGCGGCTGCCAATGAGAAATTGAAAGGAGTATGTTCAATGGCACACAAGTATGTATACCTGTTTACCGAAGGTAACGGAAAAATGCGTGAGCTGCTGGGCGGTAAGGGCGCGAATCTGGCGGAAATGACCAAGATCGGACTTCCTGTTCCCCAGGGCTTTACTATTTCCACCGAGGCCTGCACCCAGTACTATGAGGACGGTCGCAAGATCAACGACGAGATCAAGGCCGAAATTATGGAGTATGTTGAAAAAATGGAGGGCATCACCGGCAAGAAGTTCGGTGATCTGGAAAATCCTCTGCTGGTTTCTGTCCGTTCCGGCGCCCGCGCTTCCATGCCCGGCATGATGGACACCATTCTGAACCTGGGTCTGAACGAAGACGTTGTCGAAGTTATGGCAAAGCGTTCCGGCAACCCCCGCTGGGCTTGGGACTGCTACCGCCGGTTTATTCAGATGTATTCCGACGTGGTTATGGAAGTCGGTAAGAAATATTTCGAAGTCCTCATCGACGAGATGAAGGAAAAGAAGGGCGTAGTTCAGGACGTAGATCTGACTGCTGACGACCTGAAGGAGCTGGCCCGCCAGTTCAAGGCTGAGTACAAAAACAAGCTGGGCTCTGACTTCCCCACCGATCCCAAGGAGCAGCTCATGGGTGCTATTCAGGCTGTTTTCCGTTCCTGGGACAACCCCCGTGCCAACATCTACCGCCGGGAAAACGACATCCCCTACTCTTGGGGCACCGCTGTTAACGTCCAGTCTATGGCATTCGGCAATATGGGCGACGATTGCGGCACCGGTGTTGCGTTCACCCGTAACCCCGCTACCGGCGAAAAGAAGCTGTTCGGCGAGTTCCTGACCAACGCACAGGGCGAGGACGTTGTCGCCGGCGTACGTACTCCTATGCCCATTTCTGAGATGGCGGACAAGTTCCCCGAGGCTTATGCGCAATTTACACAGGTTTGCGAAATTCTGGAGAAGCACTATCACGATATGCAGGATATGGAGTTCACCGTTGAAAACGGCAAGCTGTATATGCTGCAGACCCGTAACGGCAAGCGTACCGCTCCCGCCGCTCTGAAGATCGCCTGCGATCTGGTAGACGAGGGTATGATTACAGAGAAGCAGGCAGTTGCTATGATCGAGCCCAGAACCCTGGACACCCTGCTCCATCCCCAGTTTGACGCAAAGGCTCTGAAGGCCGCCACCCCTGTGGGCAAGGCCCTGGCTGCATCCCCCGGAGCTGCCTGCGGCAAGATCGTCTTCACTGCTGAGGACGCAAAGGCTTGGGCAGAGCGTGGCGAGAAGGTGGTCCTGGTCCGTCTGGAAACCTCTCCTGAGGATATTGAAGGCATGATGGCTGCTCAGGGCATCCTGACTGTCCGCGGCGGTATGACCTCTCACGCCGCTGTTGTTGCCCGCGGTATGGGCACCTGCTGCGTTTCCGGCTGCACCGAGATCAATATGGACGAGGAGAACAAGCAGTTCACCTTGGCCGGCAAGACCTACCACGAGGGCGATTTCCTGTCCCTGGACGGTTCTACCGGTAACATTTACGACGGCGCGATCCCCACTGTGGAAGCCACCATTGCCGGCGAGTTCGGTCGGATCATGGCTTGGGCTGACCAGTACCGCCGCCTGAAGGTCCGCACCAATGCCGACTCCCCCCGCGACGCCATCAA
>JAFSDV010000006.1 GCA_017436035.1 Oscillospiraceae bacterium
AGCCTCTGTCCAACCTGGACGCCAAGCTGCGTAACCAGATGCGTGCTGAGATCATCAAAATGCGTGAACGGATCGATACAACCTTTATCTATGTTACCCACGACCAGACCGAGGCTATGACTCTGGGCGACCGGATCGTCATTATGAAGGACGGCTTCATCCAGCAGATCGGCACTCCTCAGGAAGTGTTCCATCATCCCTATAACCTGTTCGTTGCCGGCTTCATCGGCGCACCCCAGATGAACTTCTTCAATGCCAAGCTGGTTAAGGCTGATGGCAAGTATGCTGTTGAGCTGGGCGGTCACACTGTGGTCCTGTCCGATGAGAAGCAGGCTGCTTTGGCTGCCAACAATGTGGAAGAGCAGGAAATCACACTGGGCGTTCGTCCCGAGCACATCACTCTGGACGAGAACGGCGTAGAGGGCAAGATCGACGTGTCCGAAATGATGGGCTCCTCTGTCCACCTGCATGTCAATGCAGTTGGTCAGGACGTGATTATTGTGGTCAACACTATGGATATGACCCACGCCGAGGTCGCAGCTCTGTCTATGGGCAAGACCATCAAGTTTACATACGGCGGCAACAACTGCCATGTGTTCAGCAAGGAGACAGACATCAATCTGGAAGCCTGATTTGCTTTCTGAATTCAATACTTACAGCACCTTCCGCAAGGAGGGTGCTGTTTTTTCTTGTCAACCTTTCCAAAAAAACCCTTAAAAACAGGGCGCAACAGGGAAAAAAGAGAGAATCTTACATATTGGAAAAGGCTTCCTCTTGACAAAACGGCAGAAACATATTACCTTCATAGAGTATAAATTGGGAAATTCTATCCGGTTGAATACCGATGCTTGACTGCTTGTTCCGCTTCTGACGGGCGGGCAGCAGTCTGAACCGATTTTTCCAGGCTGACATACATTGTTGTGAAGCCTGACGAACATTTTTGCAAGGAGAACCGTGTATGCGCGAAAGCGGTATACTGATGCATATAACCAGCTTGCCGGGTCCTTATGGAGTAGGCACCATGGGGAAGTATGCGTTTGCTTTTGTGGATTTTCTGAAAAAAGCGGGACAAAGCAAATGGCAGGTTTTGCCGTTGACACCGACGGGCTTTGGAGATTCTCCCTATCAGTCCTGCTCTACCTTTGCGGGAAATCCCTATTTGATCGACCTGGAAATTCTGGTCGGGGAAGGCTTGCTTTCCAAGGCAGAGCTGGAAACCGTTATCTGGAACAGCCGGGAAGACCGGGTGGATTACGGCTTGCTCTATGAAAACCGGCAGAAGGTTCTGCGTTTGGCATATGCGCGTTTTCAGAAGAAGGAAGAGCTGGAACGGTTTTCTCGGAAATGCTGCGACTGGCTGCCGGACTTTGCCCTGTTTATGGCACTGAAGGATGCCCACGGAGGAAAGCCCTGGTATGAATGGGAAGAGCCGCTCAAGCGCCGGAATCCAAACGCCCTCTGGAAAGCCCGCCAGGAGCTGAAGGACTCGATTCGGTTTTACTGCTTTGTGCAGTATCTGTTTGAAAAACAGTGGGAAGCACTCAAGACCTATGCCCATAAAGCGGGCGTGGAGATCATTGGAGATGTGCCGATTTATGTACCGCTGGATTCGGCAGATGTCTGGAGCGATACAGAGCTGTTTCAGTTGGATGACAAACTTAATCCCGTTGCGGTAGCAGGTTGTCCGCCGGATGGATTTACGGAAGACGGTCAGCTGTGGGGGAATCCCCTTTACCGCTGGAAGGTCCATAAGAAGGATGGGTATAACTGGTGGCTGCGCCGCATCCGGGCAGCTGCGCAGCGTTACGATCTGATTCGTATTGATCATTTCCGGGGGCTTGAGAGCTACTGGTCTGTACCTTACGGCGCGAAAACAGCCCGGGGAGGTCGGTGGGAAAAAGGTCCGGGGATGGAACTGATCCGGGTTTTGCAGCGGGAATTGCCCGGTGTGCGGATGATTGCTGAGGATCTGGGGTTTATTACGCCGGAGGTCAGAAAGTTGCGGGACGAAGCCGGTTTTCCGGGTATGAAGGTGCTGCAATTTGCCTATGATTCGGAAGAGCCTTCTGAGTATCTTCCCCACAATGCCACAGTCAACAGCGTCTATTATACCGGAACGCATGATAATATGACGGCTGCCCAATGGCTGCAGACCGCCCCGGAACAGACCCGGGACTATGCTATTCGGTACATGGGATTACAGGAGCAGGAGGGTTATGTCTGGGGTATGATCCGCACGGCAATGGCTACTGTATCGGACCTGTGTATGGTGCAGATGCAGGATTATCTGGAGCTGGGCGGAGAAGCCAGAATGAATTTTCCCGGGACTAATACAGGGGAAAACTGGACCTGGCGCGCTGCTTCAGAATGTATGAGCGATGAATTGGCGCAAAAGATCCACAGGCTGACCAAACTGTATGGACGCCTTATTTAATAAAAATAATCAATATGAATTTCATAGCGAAGAATGGAGACTGTAAAATGAGTTATAACTGCCTGAATATTTTGAAATGGACAGAGGCACAGCTGAAGTATACCTATGACGTATCCTTGCAGGAGGCAACGCCTCAGCAGCTGCATGAGGCACTGGGCCAGGCGGTCATGATGTCCATTGCGGACAACTGGAGCAATTCCAAGCACACCCGTCTGCATGAGCGGAAGGCATATTATATTTCTGCCGAGTATCTGATCGGACGGCTGGTATATTCCAATTTGTATAATTTGGGCATTTTGGATGAGATGAAGCAGCTGTTTGCTGAGCGGGGTGTGGATCTGGCGGTACTGGAGGATATTGAGGACGCGGCGCTGGGCAACGGCGGTTTGGGCCGTTTGGCTGCCTGCTTCCTGGATTCTGCCGCAAGCACCAACATCCCTCTGTCCGGATACGGTCTGCGCTATAAATTCGGTCTGTTCAAGCAGAGCTTTGACGAGCATGGCAGCCAAAAGGAAAATGCCGATGACTGGTCCAAGTTCGGCGATCCCTGGTCCTACCGGCGATATAACCATACAGTTAAGGTGCAGTTCCCGGACCACACGGTGCTGGCTGTGCCTTATGATGTGCCGGTGATCGGTTACGGTACAAACAACATCAATACGCTGCGTCTGTGGCAGTGTGAGGCGGAAGAGGAGCTGGATTTCAACGCCTTCAACGATCAGGACTATCTGCGGGCACTGACCCAGAAGAACAAGGCTGAGGATATCACCCGTGTGCTGTATCCCAACGATTCCACGTGGGAGGGTAAGCGTTTGCGGATCAAGCAGCAGTATGTGCTGTCTTCTGCTTCCTTGCAGGATATGCTGCGGGTTTATAAGTCTGTCCACGGCACAGATGTGAGCCACTTTGCCGACTACTATGCAGTTCAGCTGAACGATACGCACCCGGCGATGTCTATTCCCGAGCTGATCCGTCTGCTGATGGCGGAGGGTATGGATTTTGAGCAGAGCTTTGACATCGCAAGAAAAACCTTCTCCTATACCAACCATACGGTTATGGGAGAGGCTTTGGAAAAGTGGCCGCTGGATCTGCTTTACAGCGTTGTGCCGGAAATCGTGGAGATTATCAAGCGCATTGACGAGAAGCTCAGAAGCGAGCATCCCAATCTGTTTATTATCCGGGACAATACTGCCCACATGGCAAATCTGAGCGTCTATGTTGGCTCTTATGTGAACGGCGTTGCGGAGATCCACTCTCAGATTCTGAAGGATGACTGCTTCAAGGACTGGTATCAGGCATTCCCGGAGCGGTTCCAGAACAAGACCAACGGCGTGACACCCCGCCGCTGGATGGGTCTGTGCAATCCGGAGCTGACCCAAATGATCAAGTATCGGGTAGGCGGCGACTTCCTGAAGGATCTGGAGAAGCTGCACAAGCTCAAGCCCCTGATCGATGACGATATGGTCCGTCAGTTTAATACCATTAAGCGGCAGAAAAAAGAGCAGCTGTGCAAGATCGTAGCAGAGCGGGAGGGCGTAAAGCTCACCCCCGACTTTGTGTTCGATGTGCAGGTCAAGCGGCTGCATGAGTATAAGCGTCAGCTTTTGAATGCGTTGAGCATTGTGGATATTTATTTCCGGCTGAAGGACGGCAGCCTGACAGACTTCCAGCCCACGGTGTATCTGTTCGGCGCAAAGTCTGCTCCCGGCTATGCCCGGGCAAAGGCAGTGATCCGCTTTATCAACCGGATCGCCAAAATGATCAACAGCGACCCGGATATGCAGGATAAGCTGAAGGTGGTCTTTGTTCAGAACTACAACTGCTCCTATGCTGAGCATATCATTCCGGCAGCGGATATTTCCGAGCAGATTTCTCCTGCAGGTACAGAGGCATCCGGCACCGGAAATATGAAGCTGATGCTCAACGGTGCGGTCACACTGGGTACGCTGGATGGCGCAAATGTGGAGATCGTGAAGGAAGCGGGTATGGAGAACAACTATATCTTCGGCGCAACGGTTGATCAGATCAACGCCAGCCGGGATTCCTACAACCCCCGCTGGATCTACGAGCACAATGACCGTTTGCACCGGGCGATCGATACCCTGGTGGACGGAACTGTTCCCACTGACGATTCTCAAAGAGAGCTGTACTATGCGCTGCTGGACGGAACAGCATGGCATCGGGCAGACCACTATTTCCTGCTGATGGATTACGAATCCTATATGGACGCAAAGCTGCGTGCCAATCGGGATTACGCAGATCGGCTGGCATTTGGCCGCAAGTGCCTTTTGAATGTGGCAAGCGGCGCGAAGTTCTCGTCTGACCGCACCATCCGCCAGTACGCAGAGGAAATTTGGCACATTCAGCCCACACAATTTTAAGACACAATAACAGACGGTGCGCGGCAGCTTTTGCTGCAGCGCACCGCGTTTTTTATTAAATGACTGAAAAGGATCAGCCTTCTGCGACCACAATTTCTGACAGCTGCAGCCCCGGATTGCGGCGGCAGGTAAAGTCAATGGCCCAGAAGCTGGAAAATACCAGCAGGCTGCGACCCCGGTAATCCTCCAAAAGCTCCGCGTCTGAGCCTAAATTCAGGTCGGACAGGTCTCCGGGATAGCTGTCGATCAGGCGGATCTCCTCGTAGGGCAGTCCATCCATCCGCAGATCAACGCCGTACTCGTTTTTCATACGGTACTGGAACACGTCAAACTGCAGCGTGCCAACCACGCCTACGATCACTTCTTCCATACCGGAATTGGGGACCTTGAAGATCTGGATCGCGCCCTCTTGGGCAATCTGCTCAGTGCCCTTTACAAACTGTTTGCGCTTCATGGAATCCTTTGCGCTGACCCGGCAGAAATGCTCCGGAGCAAAGGTGGGGATACCGGAATACAGGAACTTTTTGCCTGGGACGGTAATGGTGTCGCCGATGGAGAAAATACCCGGATCAAACACACCGATCACGTCACCGGCATAGGCTTCCTCCACAATCTCCCGCTCAGCCGCCATCAGCTGCTGAGGCTGGGACAGGCGCATTTTTTTACCGCCCTGCATGTGGTAATATTCCGTGTCCCGCTGGAATTTACCGGAGCAAATACGCATAAATGCCAGCCGGTCTCGGTGGGCCTTGTTCATATTGGCTTGGATCTTAAAGACAAAGGCGGAGAAATCCGGGCTGAACGCATCCACAGTGCCGCAGTCCGCAGTCCGGGACAGGGGTGGGGGCGTCAGCTTCAGGAATGCCTCCAAAAAGGGCTCAATGCCGAAGTTTGTCAGGGCAGAGCCGAAGAATACCGGGCTGAGCTGACCGCAGCGCACAGCTTCCATATCCATCTCCCGTCCGGCAGACAGCAGCTCCACATCCTCGATCAGCTGCTGATGCTTTGTCTCGGAATCCAGAAGCTGCGCCACTTGGGGATCGTACAGATCTACAGACAGCTTGTCCGCTTTTGCTTTGCCGTTCAAGCCGGAAAAGAACAGCAAACGGCTGTTTTCCCGGTCGTACACGCCCTGAAAATCCTTACCCGAGCCAATAGGCCAGTTCATGGCATAGGTTTCAATGCCCAGCTCCCGCTCTACCTCGTCCAGCAGGTCAAAAGGATCTTTTGTTTCCCGGTCCATCTTGTTAATAAAGGTAAAAATGGGAATATGCCGCATGGCGCAGACCTTAAAGAGCTTTCGGGTCTGGGGCTCAACGCCCTTCGCTCCGTCAATCACCATCACCGCGGAATCCGCAGCCATCAGGGTACGGTAGGTATCCTCGGAAAAATCCTGGTGTCCGGGGGTGTCCAAAATGTTAATGCAGAAGCCGCCGTACTGGAACTGCATAACAGAGGAGGTCACGGAAATGCCGCGCTGCTTTTCGATTTCCATCCAGTCTGAGGTGGCAGCACGGGAGTTCTTTTTTCCTTTCACAACGCCTGCCTGGGCAATCGCGCCGCCGTAGAGCAGGAATTTTTCGGTCAGGGTGGTTTTACCGGCGTCCGGGTGAGAAATGATGGCAAAGGTCCGGCGTCGGCTGATTTCTTCGATTAAGGTTGACATAACATATCCTCCGGGCGTTTCCCTGTTTGGAAACGCGTTGCAAATAACGGATGTAGTTTACCACAGCTGGGTGGATTTTACAAGTATTCCCGGGTTATTCCTCCCGGATCAGCTCCCGGAAGATGGGCAGACTTTTTTGGATCTGCTCATAGCTGACACAATAGCAGACCCGGAAGTAGCCGGGGCAGCCAAAGCCGTCACCGGGGACAAGCAGCAGGTCCTTTTTCTTGGCCTTTTCAGAGAATGCGTTGGCATCGCCGCCGGGCGCTTTTACAAACAGGTAGAACGCGCCGTCGGGCTTGGCAGTTTCATAGCCTGCCTCCAGCAGACCCTCGTAAAGGGCGCGGCGGTTTTTGTCGTAAGCCTCCAGGTCCGGGCGCAAATGGGCGCATCGGGCGATCACCTTCTGCCAAAGAGAGGGCGCGCAAACATGACCGCAGGCCCGGGCAGCACCGGCAATGGCGGCATACAGGGCGGCAGAATCTGTGGCTGCGCCGGGGACATACACATAACCGATCCGCTCTCCGGGCAGGGAGAGGGATTTAGAGTAGGAATAGCAAACGATGGTGTTGTCGTAGATCGTGGGGATAAAGGGAACCTGTACGCCGTCGTAGACCAGCTCCCGGTAAGGCTCATCTGCCACGATGTAAATGGGATGGCCGTATGCCTGGCTCTTCCGGGTCAGCAGCTGGGCCAGAGCTTTTAAGGTATCCGCGGTATAGACCGTACCGGCAGGATTATTGGGGGAGTTCAGAATGATGGCGCAGGTATTGGGGGTAAGCATAGCCTCCACTGCGTCCAGCTTGATTTGGAAATTCGGCACATCCGGCGGAACGACCTTCAGTACGCCGCCGGCCTCTTCGACCCACGGACGGTATTCCGGGAAGAAGGGGGCAATGGCCAAAAATTCCGCACCAGGCACAGTCAGCGCACGGAAAACCGCGCACAGCTCCGGTGCTGCGCCGCCGGCGATGAACAGCTCCTGAGGACGGATTGCTGTGCCGTAACGGGCGTTCAGATCGTCAGCAATCGCCTGACGGGTCTTCAGGTCGCCTACTGCGGAGGTATAGCCATGCACAGCCAAAGAATCCGTGTCGGACAGGATCGCCCGGATGGCATCGTTGACCTCCGGGGGAGAGGGGATGCTGGGATTTCCCAGAGAGTAATCAAATACATTTTCAGGACCGACAACGGCTGCCCGGGCCTGACCGTATTCAAACAGATCCCGGATGCAGGAGCGGTTTGCTCCCAAATTGTATGCTTTTTCGTTATACATCAGATCACAACCTTTAATGATGGTATTTGCCGCTGTTTACAGCTGGTAAAGCGGCGCAATGGGGTCATAGCGTTGGGGTTTATATGTAACAGAACCGATGGGCTTGCCCTCTACACCGTATTTGGGGTTATAGCCAAATAGGTTTACATAATTCAAGAGATCATCCCGTTCCGTTTCCATAGCTTTCATAACTTCGACTGTAGCCAGCACATCATCCACGGCCCGGTGGGAATTGACCACCTGACCGGAAAGACCGTAAGCGTCGATGGCGTTGCACAGCTTGTGGGGATAGCTGCGGCGGTCTTTATAGACTGTCAAAAGATCCAACTTGTCCTTGCCCTTCAGGACCGACGGATCGCCGTCCCGCAGCAGCATATAGAACAAAAAGCTCAAATCAAAATGGGCATTGTACGCAAGCAACAGAGTGTTGCCTTCCAGCATCCGGGCGATATCACAGCAAACCCGGCTTTTGGGGATGCCTCGCTGCAGAAGATCTTCGTTGGTAATGCCGGTAAGCTGCTGAATTTTCTCCGGCACTACGCCGCCGGGACTCAGGCTGATCAGCTCGTCGTATTCCTCAACGACCTGAAGCCGTCCCTTATGCTGTTCCAGAACCACCGCGGCAAACTCAATGATCTCATCCCGGCTGTAGTTCAGACCGGTTGTTTCTGTGTCGAATAACACAAGTCGGTCATATCGTTCAAATAAGCTGTCCAGCATATTACGCTCCTTGATACAACGCCAAAGCACGGCGGAATTTGCTGTGCCGCTCCGGCGTCAAATGGTATTCAGCCGCCAGCTGTTGGGCGAATGCGGTACAGGCTTCCGGCGTGCCCTCCTTCAACTCCACCTCCACCTCGCACAGCGGGACGGTTTTGCCGCCGCCGTAAAGGATTCCCGAATCCAAAGCAAGCTCTACCGTTACATCCGGCAGACAGAGGGTTTTGGCAATACGGCAAAAGCGGGCACCGCAGACAGGCAGGATGCCTTCCGCAGTAAGCGTCATCAGATCGGCAGGTCCGCCAAGTTTACATAATTCAGGAATGGCGGATTCGATCCGGTCACAGATGCAGTCCCATTCGCCTCGCCCCGGACCGGAAACCGGTGCTTTCAGGGTGCACACAGACCGGTTGTTTTCCAAACGCCTGCGCAGGGTATAAAACCGTTGGGACAGCGCTTCTGTGGGGGTGTCATAATAGGTGGTTTCCATACAGATTACCTGTTCTTCGCCGGGAAAAGCGCGGCGGATGGCTTCCAAGACGGATTCTGTGGCCTTGTATTTCAGTTCAAATTCAATACCCATAGAACACTCCTGAAACAATACTGTTCCTTTATTATACACCGCCCGGTGTAACAGCGCAAGAATCTTTTTTTCAAACCCGTTCCGACAAAAAAACCGGGCAGCGGTTGATACAATAGCGGTAAAGAAGCTGTGCTGACCGGTATAAGCAGGATACGCAACCGCTCACACAGGTGAATCGAACAAAGGATGTGATGCAATGATCTCCTTTCAGTCCTATGTGCGGCGGGGACGGCATATTTTGCGCAGGTGGGCGGTAGATCCCAGAGTACATATCCTGAGCCGCGCAGTGGTCCATACACTGTCGGGTTTTTTACTGAGTGCCGCCAGTCTGGGACATACGGCAATGCCATTGGCGTTGGGGCTGGTATGCGCCTGCTCCGGCTGGTCGGCAGTGCTGACCGCGGCGGGTGCCTGTGCCGGTTATCTGCTGTTTTGGGGCAGCGCGGGACAGCAGTGTGTGATCTGGCTGGCAGCGGGACTGCCAGCGGCATTGCTGCTGTCGGATTGCAGGCTGACCCGGCAGACCCCGTTGCTGATTCCCTCTGCTGCGGCGTTGATTGTGGCGGCTGCAGGGGTGATTTTTCAGACTTTGGAGCTGGAAAGCACGCCGGTTGCGTTTTATCTGCTGCGGGTGACGGTTGCCCCTGCCGCTGTGTGGGTGTTTACCCGGGTCCTCCAGGGCAGAAATCCGATCCTGGATTGGATCGCCTGTGGCTTTGGGGTGCTGGCATTGGCGCAGATTATGCCGATTCCTTATTTTGGATTAGGCTTTTTGGCATCCGGTGCATTGGCGGTTTTAGCCCCATTTCCCGCAGCGGCACTGGCGGGATTGGCACTGGATCTGGCACAGATCACCCCTGTTCCCATGACTGCGGTGATGACGCTCAGCTTTTTGGTGCGGATGCTGCCCAGGCAGAACAAGCTGCTCCAGCGGCTGGCACCGGCCTGTTTATACTTTGCAGTTATGGGTCTGTGCGGGCAATGGGATCTTCTGCCCCTTCCGGGACTTTTAGCAGGGGGGATCATCGGTGGCTTTTTGCCTGCGCCGGGAAAAGTAGCCCACCGCCGGGGAGAGACCGGCGCGGCACAGGTAAAGCTGGAAATGGTGTCCAGTGTTTTGGCGCGGACAGAGCAGCTGCTGCTGGAAGCACCGGTGGTGCCGGTGGATGAGGAAGCATTGGTTGCCCGGGCAGCGGAACGAGCCTGCGGAGGGTGTCCGTGCAGAAAAAGCTGTAAGGATAGCCGGCGGATCGCCCAGCTTCCACCCTTTGTCTTGCAAAAGCCCCTGCTGACGCCGGAGGAGCTGCCCATTGTTTGCCGTAAAAGCGGGCGGTTTCTTGCGGAGCTGCACCGCAGTCAGGAACAGCTGCGTTCTATCCGGGCAGACCGGGAACGGCAGCGGGAATACCGGGCTGCGGTGATCCAGCAATATCAGTTTTTATCTGCCTATTTGCAAGAGCTTTCCGATCAGCTGGGTCGTCGGCAGGACGGTTCAGAAGCCTGCTATGAGCCTAGGGTCCAGTTTTACGGCAACCGCCCGGAGTCGGAAAACGGAGATCGGTGTATGCGCTTTGCCGGGACTATGTGCCGGTATTATGTGCTGTTGTGTGACGGTATGGGGACCGGGCTGGGTGCTGTGCAGGAGGGGCGTACTGCCGCTGCGCTGCTGCGGCGGCTGCTGTCGGTAGGCTATCCGGCGGAGTACGCCCTGCGCAGCTTAAACAGCCTGTGTGCCCTGCGGGACAGAGCCGGAGCAGTATCTGTTGATCTTGCGGAGCTGCAGCTGGACAGCGGAAAGGTGACGGTTTATAAGTGGGGCGGCGCGCCGTCTTATATTGTGAGTAAGGTAAGCGCGGATAAAATCGGCACGGCAGGACCGCCTCCCGGCCTGTCCGTCACAGATTGTCAGGAGGAGAGCCATCGGCTGACCCTGCGCCGGGGAGAAACACTGGTTTTGGTCAGTGACGGTATCGGAGAAGAGGAGGCACTACGCTGCTGTATGGATGGGGTGGGGCTGCCGCCGGGAGAACTGGCGGCAAGGCTGCTCAGCTGTGGATGCGCAGGCGGAGAGGATGACGCTACAGTTGTGACTATACAGCTTACCACAGCCTCTGACCGGGTGTGATGCAGTTACAGAAAAATCGGGAAGGCACGGTCTGCCTTCCCGATTTGTATATGTGAATAATTACAGTGCTTCCAGCATTGCCATTTTGCGGCGGCTGTTTTTAATGATCTTTGCAATGATTGCCAGCACGATCAGAGCCACGCCTGTGCCGAGAACGCCGTAATGGACTACAGCCACAGAGGCGAGAATACCGTTGATCAGACCGATGATCTGCAGCTGGTCTGCCAGAAGTGTCTCCAGAACACCGGATGCGCCGATGAAGTTCAGGGAGGACAGGATCAGACCCGCAAACAGCAGGGTGATACCCACATCGGACAGGGTCTTGGGGACTGACCAGTTCACCAGCAGCACCAGCAGCGCCAGCAGAAGCATTGCGCCGGCAAAACAGGCAATAGCCATATTGGAGGTTACCATACGCACATAGTCCATTGCCTGCTTGATTGCAGCCAGACCGTTGCTGCTGCCGTCAGCTTCGGAATCGGGAAGCAGCAGGTTTTCCTCCAGGTAACCGACTAAGCCCTTCTCCTCCAGCTCATCCCATATGGGAACTTCATCCAGCGCAGTCTCAAGCTGCGTCATCATGTCGTCGGTGATCTCAACATCAAAGCTTTCCTTGAGCAGCGCGGAATTGTCCCGAACCAGATCCATAATTTCGTCTTTGGTAATGGTGGTGTCTGAGGTTTCGTTCAGGAAATCGTTCACTGCACCGGACATTTTTTCGGCGATAAACTCTGTAACGGTGGATTTGTCGATAAATTCACTGATCTGATCCTTGGTCACAGGTACTTCCTGACCGAAGTTTTCCTGCAGCATATCATAGATCATATCCGTCACAAAGTTGGCAGCGTCCTGAGATTGGTCGGGTGCGGACAGCAGGGTAACACCCGGCTGAGGAACAGCCTGAACAGAGCCTGTAGGCGCGATCAGCTGTGTCAGGATCTTTTCAAAGCCGCCCTGAGAGGTCATAACCCGCAGGTCCACAATCAGCGCGCCGGCAATGGTTACTGCAAACAGAGCCACGCACAGCACGATCGCCACCAGCTCCAGCAGGATCTTCAAGGGCCAGGGGCGTCTTCTGCTCTTTTTGATTTTCTTAATTTTTTGGGGCGTTTCCGGGGCAGGCATAACAGGCAGCTCAGACTGGACCTCCGGCACAGGCTGCTCCGGTGCCGTTTCCGCAGCGAGAATTTCTTCCGGGGTAACGGCGGGCTCTATAGCGTCGTTCATAATCATACCTCTTTTCCGTTTCAATAATGGTATTTGCTGCTTTCATTTTATATAAAAGTTTCCAAAAAGTCAATCGACAGGACCGGTAGACTCCAATAGCATACTTTTTTGAAATTGTTAAAGAATAATTCAAAAAGGAACACTTGACAATTTTAGCACTCTCTGCTATAGTGTGCTTAGCACTCAGAGAAAAAGAGTGCTAACAGCAAAAGGAGGGATACAATGGAACTGACAGAACGGAAGAAACAGGTCCTGCGCTCTGTGGTGGACCTATATATCCGGACAGCGGAGCCTGTGGGATCGAAAGCGATCACAGAGCTTCCGGACATGAAGTATTCCTCCGCGACCATCCGTAATGAAATGGCGGAGCTGACTGCCATGGGGTACTTAGAGCAGCCCCATACCAGTGCTGGACGGATCCCCTCGGCTGCGGGCTATCGGCTGTATGTAGATGAGCTGATGGCGGATTACCGGCTGAGTATGGATGAGACAAAATCCATCAACACAGCCATTGAGGAAAAAATGCAGCAGGTGGATAAGATGGTGGAAAAGGTTGCCAAACTGGTGTCCCAAGCCACAGATCTGCCGGCGATCTCCGTAGCGGCCCGTTCAGGAGGCGCGACGGCGAAGCGTTTTGATCTGATCCTGGCAGGACAGGGCAGCGTGATCTTAGTCATCATGCTCTCGGATAATCAGGTGGTGAACAAGCTGATCAACCTGCCGGTACAGGTGACGGACTCAGATCTGAAGATCCTTTCGGCATTGCTGAACGCCACTATGACGGATCTGTCTCAGGAGGAGTTTTCTCAGGATCTGTTGGATCGGGTCATGGGCTCTGCAGGCGCGGCTGCCTGCCTTGTGCCGGTGATTATGGAGTTTACGGGGGAAACCCTGAGCCGTCAGGCCAGCACCAATATGGCGGTGGCGGGACAAATGCGGCTTTTAGGCCAGCCGGAGTACCGGGATGTGGATAAAGCACAGCGGCTGATGTCCTCACTGGATGAGGATGCACTGGCAAATCTGCCTGCGGTGATGCAGAACGCCAACGGCACAAAGGTTCTTGTAGGACCGGAGCATGTGGCGCAGGAGCTGAAAGACACTTCTGTCGTAATGACCAAGTTTGATATCGGTGACGGTTTGCAGGGCATGATCGGTGTGGTTGGACCTACCAGAATGGATTACGCGAAGGTCACTGCAAGACTGAGCTATTTTGCGGAAAGTCTTTCCAAAATGTTTGCAAAGCCGGAGCAGCCTCAGCTGCCCACGGGACAGGAAGAAGCAAAGGAGGAATAAGGCGTGGCAAAAAAGGAAAAAGAACTGAAAGAAACGCCTGCAGAGGAAACAGCAGAAGCCCAGGTTCAGGAGGAGACGACGGAAGCACCGGAGGTAAATCCCTGGGAAGAGAAATATAACGCTGAGCATGATGCGTATTTGCGTCTTGCAGCGGATTACGATAATTTCCGCAAGCGTACGGTGAAGGAAAAGGAGCAGTCCTACGGCAACGGAAAAGCCGATGCAGTGGAAAAGCTCCTGCCGGTCTACGACAATCTGGAGCGGGCATTGAACCAGCCTACCGAGGATGCCGCCTATAAAAAGGGCGTGGAAATGACGATGACCCAGCTGGTGAACATTTTCGCCGGTTTGGGGGTAGAGATCTACGGAAATGTGGGAGATATCTTCGACCCCAATATCCACAATGCAGTGATGCATACGGAAGAAGAGGGTGTGGAGGAAAACACCATCACCCAGGTCTTCCAAAAGGGCTTCAAGCTGGGCGAAAAGGTCGTTCGCTTCGCCATGGTGCAGGTAGCGAACTAATTGATTTTGTAAACTATTTTCATTATATAGGAGGAAATTATTATGGGTAAGATTATTGGAATCGATTTGGGTACAACCAATTCCTGTGTAGCAGTTCTGGAAGGCGGCGAGCCGGTGGTCATCGCCAACGCCGAGGGCGCGCGTACAACACCGTCTGTTGTTGCATTCAGCAAGACCGGCGAGCGGATGGTGGGTCAGGTGGCAAAGCGTCAGGCTGTTACCAACGCCGACCGCACCGTGGCTTCCATCAAGCGGCACATGGGTGAAAACTACAAGGTCAATATTGACGGCAAGGGCTATACACCTCAGGAGATCAGTGCCATGGTCCTGCAGAAGCTGAAGGCAGACGCGGAGGCATATTTGGGCCAGCCTGTTACCGAAGCGGTCATTACCGTTCCTGCATACTTCTCTGACGCCCAGCGTCAGGCGACCAAGGACGCCGGCAAGATCGCCGGTCTGGAGGTCAAGCGGATCATCAATGAGCCGACTGCCGCTGCGCTGGCCTACGGTCTGGACAAGGAAAACGAGCAGAAGATCATGGTATACGATCTGGGCGGCGGTACGTTCGACGTATCCATTCTGGAGATCGGCGACGGCATCGTGGAGGTTTTGGCTACCGCGGGCGACACCCGTCTGGGCGGCGACGATTTCGACCAGAGAGTGATGGATTATCTGGTGGCAGAGTTTAAGAAGGCTGAGGGCATCGATCTGTCCAACGACAAGGTCGCTATGCAGCGGCTGAAGGAGGCGGCTGAAAAGGCAAAGATCGAGCTGTCCGGTATGACCACAACAGCGGTCAACCTGCCTTATATTACCGCTGATGCTACCGGTCCCAAGCATTTGGATGTGACCCTGAGCCGGGCAAAGTTCAATGAGCTGACTGCCGATCTGGTGGAGCGCACCATGAAGCCTGTCCGTCAGGCAATGTCTGACGCGGGTCTGAAGCCCAGCGATCTGCACAAGGTCCTGTTGGTAGGCGGTTCTACCCGTATTCCTGCTGTTCAGGAAGCGGTCAAGGGCATTACCGGCACAGAGGGATTCAAGGGTATCAACCCTGACGAGTGCGTTGCCGTGGGCGCAGCAATTCAGGGCGGCGTTCTCACCGGTGACGTGAAGGACGTGGTCCTGCTGGACGTAACCCCCCTGTCCTTGGGTATTGAGACCATGGGCGGTGTATTCACCCGGCTGATCGACCGCAACACCACCATCCCCACCCGTAAGAGTCAGATCTTCTCCACTGCCGCAGACGGTCAGACCTCTGTGGAAGTCCATGTGCTGCAGGGCGAGCGGGAGATGGCTGCCTACAATAAGACACTGGGACGCTTCCAGCTTACCGGTATCGCACCTGCGCCCCGGGGCGTGCCTCAGATCGAAGTGACCTTTGACATTGATGCCAACGGCATTGTAAAGGTTTCCGCCAAGGATTTGGGCACCGGCAAGGAGCAGCAGATTTCCATCACCGCTTCTACCAACCTGTCTCAGGAGGACATCGACAAGGCTGTCCGGGAAGCAGAGCAGTATGCGGAAGAGGATAAGGCGCGTAAGGAAGAGGTAGACACCCACAACACTGCTGATCAGGTGGCCTATCAGACCGAGAAGGCACTGGGTGAGCTGGGTGATAAGATCTCCGCGGAGGAGAAGTCCTCTATTCAGGAGGCTGTTGATAAGCTGAAAGAAGCAAACAAGGGCAGCGATCTTCAGGCAATCAAGGCGGCTACCGAGGAAGTACAGAAGGCGTTCTACGCTGTTTCCGAGAAGCTGTATCAGAATGCTGCACCCCAGGATCAGGCAGGCGCACAGCCCGGCGGTGATGGGGTCGTAGACGCAGACTACGAGACTGTTGACTAAGATTTAACCCGGAGGGGCGGCATACCGCCGCCCCTTTTCGGTGTGCAATGAGGGTATCTTATGGCAGAAAATAAACGCGACTATTATGAGGTGCTGGGCGTTGAAAAAGGTGCCAGTGCCGAGGAAATAAAGAAGGCCTACCGCAAAAATGCCATGAAGTATCATCCGGACAGAAATCCGGGTGATAAGGAAGCGGAAGAGAAATTCAAGGAGCTGGGAGAGGCCTACGAGGTGTTGTCCGATGAGGACAAGCGTGCCCGCTACGACCAGTTTGGCTTTGCCGGCGTGGATCCCAATTACGGCGGCGGTGGCGGCTTTGAGGGCGGCTTTGGCGGCTTTGGGGATTTTGGCGATCTGGGAGATATTTTTGGTTCGTTCTTTGGCGGCGGCAGAAGCAGAAGCAGCAGTCAGAACGCGCCCCGTCGGGGAGAAAATGTAGGCGTTCGTCTGGAGCTGACCTTTGAGGAAGCAGCCTTTGGCTGTGAAAAGGAAGTAGCCGCACAGAGGATCGAAAACTGCGCTGCCTGTAAAGGAACAGGCTCGGCAGACGGTGCAGTGGAGACCTGCTCCCAGTGCCGAGGCAGCGGTCAGGTACGTACAGTGCAGAATTTTATGGGTATGCAGATGCAGTCCACTGCCACCTGTCCCCAGTGCAGCGGTCGGGGTAAGATCGTGAAGAATCCCTGCAATACCTGCCGGGGCAAGGGCAAGGTCCGCCGGACACAGCGGATCAAGGTCAAGGTGCCTGCGGGTGTGGATGCCGGTCAGAGCGTGCGGGTACGCAATGAGGGCTGTGTGGGCGCAAACGGCGGTCCCAACGGTGATCTGCTGGTAGAGATCAGTATTCGCCGCCATCCTATTTTTGAACGCCGGGATATGGATGTGTTCTGCGAAGTGCCCATCAGCTTTACCCAGGCAGCGTTGGGCGCGGAAATTGAAGTGCCCACTCTGGACGGCAAGACGGCTTTTGAGATCCCGGAGGGAACACAGACCGGGCGGCAGTTTACCATCGCCGGGAAGGGTATTCCTCAGGTGAACAATCCAAGACGCCGGGGTAACCATTACTTTGTGGTTACGGTGGAAACACCCACCAAGCTGTCCAAGGAGCAAAAGGAGCTGCTGCGGAAGCTGGACGATTCTTTGGACGGGAAATCCACGCCCAAGAAAAAGAAGTTTTTTGAGAATCTGAAGGATTTCTTTGATTAAATTCTAAAAAAGTACGGCGGGGGCTTGCTTCCGCCGCTTTTTCATATTATAATGTAATGAAAAGTCCCCCAAAAATCATCAGGAGGCTGTTATATGAAGCGTACAGATTACATTAGCTGGGATGAATACTTTATGGGCGTTGCCATGCTGGCGGCGAAGCGCAGCAAAGACCCCAGCACCCAGGTGGGTGCCTGCATCGTATCTGCGGACAACATTATTATTTCCACCGGCTACAACGGCATGCCCAAGGGCTGCAGCGATGATGAATTTCCCTGGGACCGTACCGGAGAGGATACAAAATATCCCTATGTAGTCCACGCGGAGCTCAATGCCATTCTGAACGCCAGCGGACGGGATCTGCGGGGCAGCCGTCTGTATGTGGCACTGTTCCCCTGCAATGAATGTGCCAAGGCGATTATTCAGAGCGGAATCCGGGAGGTATTTTACCTGTCCGATAAATATGCCACAACACCTGCAACGCTGGCTTCCAAGCGGATGCTGGACGCTGCCGGTGTGAAGTACACCCGGCTTCGTACAGGGATCAAGTCCCTGACGCTGGATTTTGTGCCGGAGGAAGAGAAATAATAGAAGAAGGTCTGCTGCAAAATGATTCGCAGCAGACCTTCTTTTATTGCAGTTGTTGAAGCTTTTCTTCCAGCTGCTCCAGCTGTTGATCGGTCAGACCGGAGTAGTTGACGATCAGACAGTGGGTGTGCTCCTTTGCCAGCGGTCCGTGGTAATAGCTGCTTAGAGTGCGGATGCGGATCTGATCCTGGGACAGCCGGTCTTGGAGCTCCTGATCAGACAGCCGGGTGTTTACTTTTACCAGAAAATGCAGACCGGCATTTTCCTCCAGGATCGTGAGCCGGGAGGCAAGGGGACAGCTTTGAATGGCGTTGAGTACCCGGTTGCGACGGGTTTTGTAGAATTTACGCATCCTGTTGATGTGTTTTTCAAAATGCCCCTGACTCAGGAAGCGGGCAAGAGTGTGTTGTTCAAAGCTGGAAACGGTACAGCTGTAAAAGCTTAGCTGCTGCCGGAATTGCTCCATCAGATCCCCGGGAAGCACCATATAGCTGATACGGATGGAGGGGGCAAGGGTCTTGGAGAAGGTGTTCATATAGATGACCCGACCCCGGGGGTCTAATGAGTACATCGTTGGCAGAGGATGGGAAGAGAAACGAAATTCACTGTCGTAATCATCTTCAATGATCCAGCGGTCAGGCTGCGCCCAAAGCCAGTTCAGAAGCTCCAGCCTGCGGGAAAGGGGCGTTACAAGCCCGGTGGGAAAGTGGTGGGCAGGGGAGATGTGCAGCACCTGCGCCTGGGAAAGACAGGGGATTTGAACGCCCTGCTCATCCAGAGGAACACCAATGCAGGATACCCCGCCGGCGGCATAGATCTTCCGGATCTTGTCATATCCCGGTTCTTCTGCTGCGTACAGCTTGTCCCGACCCAAAAGCTGGATCAAAAGATTATACAAAAAGTCCGTGCCTGCGCCGATCAGAATGTTTTGGGGATCGACATGCATTCCCCGGAATGCTGTCAGATGGACGGCGATTGCCTGCCGCAACTCCCAAAGCCCTTGGTTGTGCAATGGCAGAAGCAGTTGTTCACCCAAGTCCAGCAGAACCTGCCGCTGCAGCTTGCTCCATACGGAAAAGGGAAACCGGACAGGACCGTTGCCGGTCAGATCCAAAGAAGTGTCCGGAGCTTCCGGTGGCTGGCTGTGACAAATGGGCTTCGGTTCGGTGCGTTCAACAGCCTCTACAAAATAGCCAACCTTTTCCCGAGAGCGGATATAGCCTTCGGACAACAGTTGGGAGTAAGCACCCTCAACGGTGATTTTACTGACCTTCAGGTTGGCGCAAAGGGCGCGCTTTGACGGGAGCTTTTGGTTGGGCGCCAGCCTGCCGGATAAAATATCTGCCCGGATGCAGCGGTACAGCGCTTCGTACAAAGGGACTCCCGGTTCTTTTTTTAATTCATAGGTTAGCAAGATCTATCACCTCAGCTCTGCCGTGGAAAACCGTTTTTACGGTCATACAGGATCAGCAGGCTTCCTGATTCGACAGTGACAGAAGCAGGGCTTCCTGTAAAGTGATTGCTTACGCCTAAGGGGAAGCCGGCAGTCAGTACGCCGTTTTCAAGAGGGTATTGCAGACCCTTGATGGTGACACCCCGGGCATCAGCGCCCATACAGAATACAGAGAGGATTCCCTCGGCGTGGGGTTCAAAGTGCAAAGAGCCGTTTTTCAGCACTGTGGCAAGGTAGGAGCGACCCACCAGCCAGCCCTGTGCACCCTGATCTGCCAAGAACTGCAGAGCCTGAAAATTAGCCAGGGTATGGTCCAGCCGCGGACCGTCCAGACTGCCGTACAGCACAAATCGGCGATAACCCAGTTGCAGACCCCGGCGAATGGCAAGCATAGAGTCGGTATCATCCTTTTTTACGGGGAAAACATCGGCGTTTTCCGGCACGTAGCCCAAGGAGTCAAAGTCCCCCAAGATTTCGTCGGGAGTCAGCCCCAGACTCTCGGCGTGGACAAGTCCGCCGTCCGCAGCCAGCAGGAGATCTGCCGGTTCGATCGGCTCGATCAGGTCGTCAAATTCACCGGCATTAAAAATCACGCAAGTAGCCAGAAAAATCACCTCTTTTTGCCTTTTTCTGTATTTTAGCACAGCTTGCAAAAAAACAAAAGCCCTAAAAAGCAAAATCCGCAGGCGATTGCCTGCGGATCTGCAACAAGAAAAGAGGAGAAGAAAAAATGAAAAAGAGAACAGAAACTTTTGATATAATAATACTGAATAATTGTGAAAAAATGAAGTCATAAAATTTTAAGAAAGTATTAAATATTGCTTTTTTCTGATTTTAAGTGTTTTTTGAAGCCTGCGGATACTGTAGAAAGAAAAAATCAAAGGTATGGCAGAAAAAGACGGCTGTTCCGGTTGAAAACTTTGGAAAACTTGTTACAATAGAAGAAAACGAAGGATCATAATGGTTGGAGTTGGTGCTATGCTGGATAAATTGGCGGCAGTAGAAAGCCGTTTCGAAGAATTGTGCGCCCGGTCGGAGCAACCGGATTTTTACAGCGATCCTAAAAAAGCCGCTGCGATCCTGCGGGAGCGCAATGAGCTGGAGCCCATCGTGGAAGCCTATCAGGCCTACCGCAGTGCGGAGCGGGATATGGCAGACGCAGAGGAGTTGATGGCAGACCCGGAGATGCGGGAGCTGTGCCAGCAGACCTGGCAGGCTGCAAAGCAGGCCCGGGAGGAGCTGCATAAGCAGCTGCAGATTCTGCTGCTGCCGAAGGATCCCAACGATTCAAAGAGCGTGATCATGGAGATCCGGGGCGGCGTAGGCGGCGAGGAAAGCGCGCTGTTTGCCCACAGCCTGTTCCGGATGTATTCCATGTATGCGGCGAAAATGGGCTGGACTATTGAACTGATGAATTATAATGATACGGAGCTGGGCGGGGTAAAGGAAGCGGACTTTGTGATCAACGGTCAGGGTGCGTATTCGCGGCTGAAATACGAGTCCGGTGTGCACCGGGTCCAGCGTGTGCCGGAGACGGAATCCGGCGGTCGTGTTCATACATCTACCGCCACGGTGGCTGTGCTGCCGGAAATGGACGAGGTGGATGTGCAGATCAATCCCGCGGATATTGAGATGCAGGTGTACCGGGCATCCGGCGCAGGCGGACAGCACGTGAACAAGACCAGCTCCGCCGTCCGGCTGATCCACAAGCCCAGCGGTATCGTGGTGGCTTGTCAGGAGGAACGCAGTCAGCTGCAGAACCGGGAGAAATGTATGCGGATGCTGGCATCCAAGCTTTATGAAATCGAGCAGGAGAAGCTGGAGAGTCAGGTCACAGGCATGCGGCGCAGTCAGGTGGGAACCGGTATGCGCAATGAGCGGATCCGTACCTACAATTTTCCGCAGGGTCGGGTGACGGACCACCGGATCGGTCTGACCCTTTACAAGATCGATCAGGTGATGGACGGAGCAATCGATGAGATCATTGATGGGCTGGCAACTGCCGATCAGGCAGAGAAATTGAAGAATGCCCAATAAGCCTCCCCACAGGGGAAGGCAAGAGAGGAAGTATTATGGAATTTATGACCAATTCTCCGGAGGAAACGGAGGACGTCGGACGGGCACTGGGGAAGATCGTAAAACCCGGAACGGTGCTGGCGTACACAGGCGATTTGGGGGCAGGGAAGACAGCCTTCACCAGAGGTCTTGCCAAGGGACTGGGTGTAACAGAGCAGGTCACAAGCCCTACCTATACCATTGTCAATGAATATCTGTCAGGCAGGATCCCTCTGTTTCACTTTGATATGTACAGGCTGACCTCAGCGGACGACCTGTGGGACATCGGCTGGGAGGACTATTTGGATCGGGGCGGCGTATGTGCCGTGGAGTGGAGCGAGCGTGTGGCGGAGGTCCTGGAGGGCGCTATTCGTGTCTGCATCGAGAAAACCGGAGAAAACACCCGGCGCATTACTGTAAAAGGAGGGGAACAGCTTGCTGATTTTAGCCTTTGAAACATCGGCAAAGGCGGCTTCTGTGGCGTTGATGGATGACACAAAGCTGCTGGGAGAAGTTTATCAGAATACCGGACTGACCCATTCTCAGACCCTTTTGCGTATGGCGCAGGATCTGATGGAGAGCTGCGGTTATACGCCGAAGCAAATCGAGGCGGTGGCGGTGGCGGCAGGTCCGGGCAGCTTTACCGGTGTGCGCATCGGTGTGGCGGCGGCAAAGGGCTTTGCGTGGGGCGCGGAGCTGCCCTGCTGCGGTGTTTCGACGCTGGAAGCCATGGCGCGGAATATGGGCGTGCAGGAGGGCTTTGTTCTGCCGGTGATGGATGCCCGGCGGGAACAGGTGTATACCGCCTTGTTTGAGGCGCAGGACGGAACACTTGCCCGTATAACAGAGGATCGGGCGATTTCCCTGCGGCAATTGGAGGAAGAACTGAAAAAATTGACGAAACCGATTTTTTTGGTTGGAGATGGCAGCGTTTTGTGCTATAATATGCTGAAAGAGACGGTTTGCGGTCTGATCTGCCCCCCGGAGCACCGGATGCATCAGCGGGCGGCAGGTGTAGCTCTTGCCGGACTGGAAATGCTGGCAGAGGGAAAAAGCTGCGATGCCGGAGCGCTGACTCCCAACTATCTGCGTCTGTCTCAGGCGGAACGGGAACGGCTGGAGCGGCAGCAAAAAGCGTGATCACTGCGGGCGCGTACCCGCTTATAGAACGGAAAGATAAAAAGGAGAAGAAGACTATGAGCACGGTAACGGTATTGGACCATCCCCTGATCCAGCATAAGCTGGCGATTCTGCGGAATAAGGACACCGGCGTGAAGGAGTTTCGGGAGCTGGTCAGCGAGATCGCGGGACTGATGTGCTACGAGGCCACCAGAAGCCTGCCCACGGAGGAAGTGGAGGTGCAGACACCGGTAGCTTTGGCAAAGTGCCGGATGCTGGCAGGTAAAAAACTGGCAATCATCCCCATCCTGCGGGCAGGACTGGGCATGGTGGATTCCATGGTGGATATGATCCCCTCTGCCAAGATCGGACATATCGGACTGTACCGGGATCCTGAGACCCATCTGCCTGTGGAATACTACTGCAAGCTGCCCGAGGATATCGAAAACCGTCAGGTTTTTGTAGTAGATCCCATGCTGGCCACCGGCGGCAGTGCGGTAGCTGCCATTGATTTTCTGAAGAGCCACGGCTGCAAGAACATCATTATGATGAACATTATCGGATGCCCTGAGGGTATCCAGGCTGTGCAGGCAGCCCATCCGGATGTGGATCTGTATCTGGCTGCCGTGGATGAGAAGCTTAATGAGCATGCTTATATCATCCCCGGTCTGGGCGATGCGGGCGACCGGATCTTCGGAACAAAATAATCCGTCAGGCAGTCGGGACATCAAAGGTCCCGACTGCTTCTGTGTTTAGCAAAAAAATTCATATTCTGCTGAAATAGTTGTTGAATTTGGTGGCTTGATGTGATACGATACTGTCGTATCGATATGGACAGTGCAGCCTGAGGACGCAAAAACCGTCTGCTGGCGGTGCTGCCAAAGCAATTTCCAACGAAGGAGCAAATATTATGCCTCATACCATTGCGGTAGCCGGCAAGGGCGGCGTGGGTAAAACCACCACCTGCGGCATGATCATCGACTATCTGTGCAAAAAGAAGCAGGGTCCTGTTTTGGTGGTGGACGCGGATGCCAACAGCAATCTTAACGAGGTGCTGGGAGTGGAAGTGGAGACCAGCTTGGGCGCGATCCGGGAGGAGATGGCACAGGCAGAGCTGAAGGGTGCTGTACCGGCAGGTATGACCAAGGCGGACTATGCGGAATTCAAGTTCAATTCGGCGCTGGTCGAGGAGGACGATTTCGATATGATCGTCATGGGCAGAACCCAAGGCAAGGGCTGCTACTGCTACGTCAACGGCGTGCTGAAGACCCAAGTGGACAAGTATGCCAAAAACTATAAATATATTGTGATGGACAATGAAGCCGGTCTGGAGCATGTGGCCCGGGGCACGCTGCCCCATGTGGATACCATGCTGCTGATTTCCGACTGCTCCCGCCGGGGTATTCAGGCGGCAGCACGGGTGGCCGAAATGATCGGTGAAATGGAATTGAAACCCGGTCGGCTGGGTCTGATTGTCAACCGCGCACCCAACGGGGAGCTGGACGCAGGAGTCAAGGAAGAGATCGAAAAGCACGGTCTGGACCTGCTGGGCGTGCTGCCTCAGGATGAGGGCGTGTATCGCTGCGACTGCGCGGGCGAGCCGTCTTCCAAGCTGCCGGAAAACAACAGCGTTAAAACAGCCCTGAAGGGCATTATGCAGTCCATCGGACTGTAAAAAACCGTCAAATCTGCATTCTGCGTTTTGCACGATGCATTAATAAATTTCAAGGGGGAAACCAATCATGTCTTTTGTTCCTAAGACGCAGCCTTACAGCGGTAAGATCAATGCTGTGACTCTGGGCACCGGTGACAAGGCAATCGTCATCGGCGGTCAGAATGTGCTGCCCTTCTACACCTTTGATGCTGCCATCGAGCATGCACCGAAGATTGGCGTGGAGATCTCCGACGCCGCCGATTCCTGGGATGTACCCGGACTGAAGGAATTCTATGCCGGCTGCACCACCATGGCTGAGCGCGCAAAGCGTGCCGAGACGATGGAGGGCGCGGACTTCATCTGTCTGAACTTTGAATCGGCAGATCCCAACGGTGCAGACCGCTCTGTTGCTGACTGCGTGGCCGATGCCAAGGCTGTTGCCGAGGCAGTGTCTATGCCCATCGTGATCATGGGCTGCAAGAATATGGAGAAGGACGGCGAGCTGTTCAGCAAGATCTCCGAGGCTCTGCAGGGTAAAAACATTCTGGTTATGTCCGCGAAAAACGAAGACTATAAGACCGTCGGCGCATCCGTGGCGCTGGCATACGGTCAGAAGGTCGGCGCGGAGACTGCTGACGATATCAACCTGGCTAAGCAGCTGAACATCATGCTTAAGGGCCTGTCTATCGCGCCGGAAAACATCGTGATGAACATTGGTACTGCGGCTGTGGGCTATGGCTATGAGTACGTTGCCTCCACACTGGACCGTGTGCGTGCTGCGGCTTTGGCGCAGTCTGACGCAGACCTGCAGATGCCTATTATCGCGCCGGTGTCCACTGATACCTGGGGCGTGAAGGAGTCCTCCGCTTCCGAAGAGGACGAGCCTGCTTGGGGCAACCGGGAAGAGCGTGGCATCAGTATGGAGATCTCTACCGCTGCCGCGGACCTGACCGGTGGTGCTGACGCTGTCATTATGCGTCATCCTGCTGCCATCGCTACCATCAAGAAGTTCATTTCTGAACTGGTCTAAAGGAGGATACATACAATGGCTTTGAAGGGTCTTGATATTTTTAAGCTGTCGCCCAAGAAGAACTGTAAGGAGTGCGGCAGCCCCACCTGTATGGCATTCTGCATGAAGGTGGCACAGGGTGCTGTGGAGATCGATAAGTGCCCCTATTTCTCTGACGAAGCAAAGGCAATGCTCAATGAGCAGACTGCGCCTCCCATGAAGACCATCGCCGTGGGCGAGCATAAGCTGGGCGGCGAGACAGTCCTGTTCCGTCACGAGAAGACACTGGTAAACAAGAATCTGTACGCAGTTTCTGTCTGCACCTGTATGGACGAGGCAACTGTAGACGCCAAGCTGGCGGATCTGCAGAAGGTGGATTATGAGCGTATCGGCGAGCGGATGTATGTAGAGTTTGTTCAGGTCGCCAACAATCAGGCTGATCCCGCCGTTTATGCTGCACTGGTTCAGAAGGCCGCAGCTACCGGCCGCGCGCTGGTGCTGGAGTGCTGGGACACCGCATGTGCCAAGGCTGCCCTGGAGGTTGCCGGCAAGGACGTGATCCTGGACGGCGCTACCCCCGACAACTGGGAGGAAATGAACAAGATCGCCACTGCCGCCGGTGTTGTGCTGGGTGTTTGGGCGGAGAACATTTCCGATCTGTATGACACTGTCAAGAAGCTGGAAGCTGCCGGCAACAAGAACCTGGTGCTGGATGTGACCGGCAAGACTGCCAAGGAGACCTTGGCCAACGCGGTTTTGGTCCGCCGTACCGCTATTAAGGATGGCGACCGCAGCTTCGGCTATCCCTCCATCGTGAACCTGGCCAAGCTCGCCAAGGGCGACGACCGGCTGCAGACTGCTTATGCTTCCATGTTCACCGAGAAGTATGCTTCCATCATCGTCATGTCCGGTATGAGCTATGCACAGGCACTGCCGCTGTACGGTCTGCGTCAGAATATCTATACCGATCCGCAGAAGCCCATGAAGGTGGAGGCAAAGATCTACCCCCTGAACGGCGCAGACGAGAACAGCCCCTGCGCGCTGACTGTGGACTTCGCCCTGACCTACTTCCTGGTCTCCGGCGAGATGGAGCGTTCCAACCAGCCTGTGAACCTGATCATCACCGATGCTTCCGGTATGTCCGTGCTGACGGCGTGGGCGGCTGGCAAGCTGTCCTCCTCCACCATTAAGAAGACCTTTGAGGAGCTGGACATTGAGAACAAGATCAAGAACCGCACCCTGATCATCCCCGGCAAGGTTGCCGTGATGAAGGGCGAGATCCAGGAGAAGCTGCCTGGCTGGAATGTGGTCGTCGGACCGCTGGAGGCTGTTCAGCTGCCTAAGTACCTGAAGGATAAGGAATACGAGGCTGCCGCTGCTGCCGCCGCTGCTGAGAATGCCGCCAAGGCTGCTTCCGGTGCGGCTGTGGAAGTTAAGGAGCTGTCCTTCGAGGAGCTGCTGGAAACCAAGGTGCCCAAGATCGAAGTGGTGGATATGGGTGTCAAGTACAAGGGCTACAACCCCGAGTCCAAGACCTTCGTGACCATCGGCGAGCGGATCCACTGCATCGCTCCTGCCATCCGTAAGGCAATGGACGAGCGCGATCCGGCTCCTATTCTGGAACGTGCCGCTGCGCAGATCAAGGCCGGCGCTACCTACCTGGATGTGAACATCGGACCTGCTGAGAAGGACGGTCCCGAGCGTATGATGTGGGCGGTCAAGCTGCTGCAGGAGAACTTCGACAATGTGCCTTTGGCACTGGATACTGCCAATATGCGGGCTATCGAGGCCGGTATCAAGGTCTACAACCGCACCAACGGCAAGCCCATCGTCAACTCTGCTGACGCCGGCTCCCGTATCGGCTACATCGACCTGGC